>JANMCI010000419.1:0-3933 GCA_031361245.1 Rhodobacterales bacterium | reverse complement strand
ATTGTAGATCATGCCCTTCATGAAGGCATAGACGTCCAGAATGCCGGTGAAGGCCAGGATGATCTTGACCATCTGGGTCGGGCGCATCACGGCGATCTCTGGGTCGCGGCCGACGATGTAGGTGTCGGTGTGGTGGCGGGCGTGGCTCCACTTCCAGGTCGAGGAGTTGCGCATGATCATGAAGCTGGCAATCTCGAACACCACCACATTCATCCACGGCGTCTTGAACGCCGTGCCGTGGCCGCATTCGTGCCAGCGGCTGTCCGAGGCGCTGCCATAAAGCACGCCATACGCCGCCCAGAACGGGGCCGACCACCACGACGGCCACAGCCAGATGCCGATGCCAGCAAACAGCACCATCAGCCCGTAATAGATCACCGTGTCACGGATCGCCGGCTGGTCGCTGCGCTTCATCAGATCCTTCATCACGGCGCGCGGCACGTCCGAGTGATACCATTCCGCCGTCGCGAGCCCGGTTTCGACGGCGCGCTGCCCGTCCGGTCCCAACAGATCGTAATTGCGATGGCCCATGGCATCCCTCCAGCAGTCCTGGAACGACCTTAGAAGATTTGTTCCATTTGCAGCAATGACACCGCTGGCGTTCTTCGTCAAAACTCGTCAAGCTGGGCCGGGGCAGGAGGGGTGCGATGCGGCGACCGGGAATGGCGGCTTTGGCCAGGGCGGCGGGGGTGTCGATGGCGACCGTCGACCGGGCGCTGAACGGGCGCGAACGGCTCAAGCCCGAGACGCTGGCCCATATCATCGCCACCGCCCGCCAGATCGGCCACCCCGCCGCGCTGCGGTTTGCGGCGGGTGGCCAGCCCGGCGGCACAAGGCGCTTTGGCGTCGTGCTGCACAAGCAGGGGCAAGAGTTCTACAAGGCTTTCGCCGAGGAACTGCGCCGCGCCGTGGCGCAGGAACGCCGCGTCGATGGTGCGCTGGTGCTGGAGTTTTCGGGCTCGCAGTCGCCCTCGGAAATGGCGGGGGCCTTGCGCAAGATGGCCGAGCGTTGTGACGTGCTGGCCGCCACCTCGGTCAACCACCCCGAGGTGACCGCTGCCGTGGCCGACCTGCGCGCCGCCGGGATGACGGTGTTTTCGCTGCTGTCGGAATTCGCGCCGGGGGCTGCGGCGGGCTATCTGGGCCTTGATAACCTCAAGGTCGGGCGGACGGCGGGCTGGATGATGGATTTGGCCAAGCCTGGGGCCGGGACGCTGGCGATCTTTGTCGGCGGCTCGCGCTGGCATGGCCACGAACTGCGCGATCAGGGCTTTCGCGCCTATCTGCGCGCCCATGCGCAGCACCTGACCGTGCTGGACACCATCGTCAACCTTGAAACCCGGCAGCTGACCTATGAGGCCGTGACCTCGCTTCTGGCCCGCCGCCCCGACCTTGCCGGCATCTACGTCGCAGGCGGCGGGATGGAGGGGGCGATTGCCGCCCTGCGCGATGCCAAGGCCGAGGGGCGGGTGGCGCTGGTCGTCTCGGCCCTGACGCCCGAGTCGCGCCGGGGCCTGCGTGGGGGGCAAGTGACCATGGTGATCGACACCCCCTTGGAGAAGCTCTGCCGCGACCTGATCGCACGCATGGCAGCGGTTGTGCCGGGGACTCCGGTCGCAAACCTCGCCCCGCTGTTCCTGCCACCCGACATCCATGTCCCCGAATCAGTCTGACGCCGGGATGGCGGAAAAAAACCGCCCCTGCCAGACCCGCTGCCTCGTGTGCGCAGGCTCGCACGCGCGCGCAAGACGCGTGAACTAAAATACCCCTTCGCCGTCGATCCGCCCCGTGGAACACATTTGCCGTTTTTGGAATTTTCAGTTGAAAAATCCCAAGAATAGAATATCAATTCCACACCGCGCCTGATTTTGACACGCCGCGACCGGAGAATGCCTGCCCATGCTGCCTTTCGCCCTGAACCACATGACTGCCCCCCGCCTGTCCTGGGAGGCGTTTCTGGACCTCGCCAAGGGACTGGGATGCGTCGGCGTCGAGTTCCGCAATGACCTGCCGGGCAAGCTCTTTGACGGGGCGGAACCGGCGACGGTCGGCGCCGCCGCCCGCGCGCGCGGCCTGCGCTTTCTGGCCCTGGCCGAGGTCAAGATGTTCAACGACTGGTCCGACGCCAAGCGCGCCGAGGCCGAGGCGCTGATGAAAATCGCGGTCGCCGCCGGGGCCGAGGCGGTCAGCCTGATCCCGCGCAACGATGGTGTTGCGACCGACCGCAAGGACAGCTTTCGTGCCACAGAACTGGCACTGCGCGAACTGCTGCCGATGCTCAAGGCGCATGGATTGAAGGCGATGGTCGAGCCCTTGGGTTTTGCGGTTTGTTCCTTGCGTTACAAGGACGTGCTGGCCGAGGTGATCGAGGCAGTGGGCGGGCGTGGCACCTATTTCATGGTCCATGACACCTTCCACCACGCCCTCGCCGGTTACGGCCCGATTTTCCCTGATCTGACCGGCATCGTGCATGTGTCGGGCGTCAAGGATCAGATTTATCTCGACGACATGCGCGATCCGCACCGTGTGCTGGTCGATGCTGATGATATGCTGGGCAATGTCGAACAGATTCGTGCCCTGCGTGCAGCGGGTTACGCGGGCCCGATCAGCTACGAACCCTTTGCACCCAGCGTTCATGCGCTGGGCAATCCGGGGCCGGCCCTTGCCGCCTCGATGGAATTCATCCGCTCGGGCGTTGCAGCCTAGGCGATAGAATACCGCCCGAACGGGCGGTCCGGTGGGAGAGATGGGTGTGCCGGACACCTTTAGTGGAGGAATGACAATGAAAAAGACCCTTATCGTCGCTGGTTTTGCTGCCTTGATGGGCACCAGCGTTCTGGCAGACGGCATCGGCGTTTCGATGGCCAAGTTTGACGACAACTTTCTGACCGTTCTGCGCAACGGCATGCAGACCTATGCCGACGCCAATGGCATTTCGGTGCAGATCGAAGACGCTGGCAACGATGTGGCCAAGCAGTTGGACCAGATCAACAACTTCATCGCATCGGGCGTTTCGGCCATTGTCGTCAACGCTGTTGACACGTCGGCTACGCAGGCCATGTCGGATGCAGCGGCAGCTGCGAACATCCCGCTGGTTTATGTGAACCGCCAGCCAATCAACATGGACACCCTGCCCGACAATCAGGCCTTCGTCGCATCCAACGAGGTTGACTCGGGCACGCTGGAAACGCTGGAAGTCTGCCGCCTGCTGAAGGAAGCCGGCAAGACCGAAGCCCAGATCTATGTCATGATGGGTGAGTTGTCGAACCAGGCTGCCGTGCAGCGCACCGCCGACATCCACGACGTGATGGCGTCCGGCAACTGCGGCGTGACGCTGAACATCATCGACGAACAGACTGCAAACTGGTCGCGCGACGAAGCGGCTAACCTGATGACCAACTGGATGTCGACCGGCGCGCCGTTTGACGCTGTCATCGCCAACAACGACGAAATGGCCATCGGCGCCATCCAGGCGATGAAGGCCGGCGGCATGGACATGGCAACCGTCATCGTCGGCGGTGTTGACGCGACCCAGGACGCTCTGGCTGCCATGCAGGCAGGCGATCTGGACGCCACCGTGTTCCAGGACGCGGCCGGCCAGGGCAAGGGCGCCCTCGACGCGGCGCTGGCGCTGGCGCGCGGCGAGGCCGTCGAGCAGAAGGTCTACGTGCCCTTCCAGCTCGTCACCCCGGCCAACGTCGCCGACTTCATGACGTCGAACTGATCCGGGCCTGAACGACCTTTCGGGGGCGGCGCCCGTCGCCGCCCCCGGACCACTCGCAGCGACCCACGGGGGGGGACCGGCACCATGAGCCAAGCGACAGCCGACGCGATCGTCCCGCCCCGGCGCGCATGGCGCATCCCGCCCGAGACGGGGGTGTTCCTCGCCCTGATCACGGTGCACCTGATGCTGGTCTGGTACCAGAAGCACAC
>JANMCI010000402.1:0-4073 GCA_031361245.1 Rhodobacterales bacterium | reverse complement strand
TATTACGTCACCGAAAACCTGCTGGCCATGCGCAACACCCGCCTCGGCAACCTGATGGACCAATGCGCTCTGACCCTGCCCACCAGCCAGCCGTCCTGCGGCATTTCCATCCTGTGCCCGCCGGGGCAGGAGGAGCGTCTGCTCCGCATCGGGCTCGACGCCGAGCGCGCCCTGGCCTGAACGCGAGCCGAATTCTGCGCCATTGCACCTTCAGAAATATTCCGCGGGTGGTCTGGAGGGTGCGAAACCCTCCAGTCCCGGCCGCAAAACTGCTCCGTGACCCATGCCAAAAAGTCACAACTCCGCCGCGCAACCCCATTGGATACCACACATTTCTGGACCGGGCGGTGCGGCGCGGCTAGTCTTGATCGAAACGGGGCGCGACGACCCCGAGGACTGAGGCATTGATGGCGTTTCCAGAGCGGTTTTCGAACCTGCCTGATTATGCGTTTCCGCGGCTGCGGAAGCTGCTGGACGCACATGCGCCCGGCGGTCCGGTGATCCACATGACAATCGGCGAGCCGCGCCACCCGATGCCCGACTTCGTGGCGCCGGTCATGGCCGCCAATATCGACGGCTTCAACAGCTACCCGCCCAATGACGGCACACCCGAACTGCTGGCCGCGATCAGCGCATGGATCAAGCGGCGCTATGGCGCGACCGTTGGCCAAGACCGCCTGATGGCGCTGAACGGCACCCGGGAGGGTCTGTTCAACGCCGCCCTTGCCATCGCCCCCGAGCTAAAGCACGGCAAGCAGCCCCTGGTCCTGATGCCCAATCCGTTCTATCAGGTCTATGCCGTGGCCGCGGTGACGACCGGCGCTGAACCGGTCTATGTCCCGGCGACGGCCGCAACCGGCTTCCTGCCCGATTACGCCGCCCTTCCCGCCGAAACGCTGGACCGGGTGACGATTGCCTATCTGTGTTCCCCCGCCAACCCGCCGGGTGCGGTCGCCTCGCGCGACTACTGGAAAACCCTGCTGGCGCTGGCGGAAAAGCACGATTTCGTCGTCTTCGCCGATGAGTGCTATTCCGAGATCTGGCGCCGTCAAGCGCCGGTCGGCATCCTGACCGTGGCTGCCGAGGTCGGGGCCGATCCCGAGCGGGTCTTTGCGTTCCACTCGCTGTCCAAACGCTCCAACCTGCCCGGCCTGCGGTCGGGCTTCGTGGCCGGGGGCGCAGGCGGCATCGCGCAGATCCGCAAGCTGCGCGCCTTTGCCGGCGCACCCTTGCCGCTGCCGGTTCAGAAAGTGTCGCAGGCAGCGTGGGAGGACGAGGCGCATGTCACCGCCAATCGCGCACTCTACCAAGAGAAATTTGCCCTGGCGGATCAGATTTTCAGCGGCCTTCAGGGCTTTCGGGTGCCTGAAGGCGGTTTCTTCCTCTGGCTTCCGGTTGAGGATGGCGAGGCGGCAGCCGTGAAACTTTGGCGCGAAACCGGCGTGCGGGTTCTGCCCGGCGCCTATCTTTCGCGCGATAGCGCCGGGCAGAATCCCGGCAAGTCGTATGTGCGGGTCGCTCTTGTGGCCCCAAAAGTAGAAATGCAGCGCGGGCTCATTCAGCTTCGTGACTGTCTATATCGGTGAGGGCAGGCAAATGGCATCATATCAGATGAGGCAACGCGAACCGCTTCTGGACCAGTCGGTTCAGGCGCTGCTTGAGCGTCGGGCGCGGGAAATGTTCGGTCTGGTGCTGATCGGCATCTCGGCGATCTTCGCGCTGATGCTGATGTCCTACTCGCCCGATGACCCCGGCTGGATGGTCGCCTCGGACGCGCCGATTCACAATGCGCTCGGACGCTTTGGTGCCGCCGTGGCCGATACGCTGATCACCATCGGCGGGCTTGGCACATGGGGCATTCCAGCGGTGATCCTCGCCTGGGGCGTCCGGTTCGCCACCCACCGCGGGGCTGACCGCGCCATCTCCCGCGTGGTCTTTGCCGTCATTGCCGTCGCTCTGGGCTCGATCTATTGCGCCACTCTGGTGCCCGGCGCCGCGTGGTCGCATTCCTTCGGCCTTGGCGGCCTGTTCGGCGACACCATTCTGGGCTCCCTGATCAACATCGCCCCCGGCGGCGCTGCCATCGGCCTCAAGATCGTCTCGCTTGTGGTGGCCGTCGCCTTCGCCGCCATGCTGCTGTTCGTGACCGGCTTTGATATGCGCGAGCTTCTCCTGATCGCCAAATTCCTCCTCGTCGGGCTGGTCGTCGCCTATTCCGGCACCATCGCCCTCTTGCGCACGACCGCGTCCGGCTCGGTTTCCGCCGCCCAGGCGCGGAACGACCACCGGCTGGAGCGTCGCGCCGCCGCCCGCGCCGCGGCCCTCGCCGCCCCCCCTGCCCCCGCCCCGCGCCGCACCGCCACCTACACCCAGGCCGCCCGCATGACCGAGGCTGAGCCCGCCGCCTATGCCCGCCCCGCCCCCCTGCGCGCCGACCCGCGCTATCCCGAGCCGCTGGCCGAGGCACCGCAATACGCCGCCCCCCGCGAAAAGCTGTCCCTCCTCGCCCGCCTGCCCCAGCTCATGCGCCGCGAGGTCGAGCCCGAGCATGAACTGATCGAGCCGCCGCTGTCCCATGCCGCCGCTCTGGCCAACATGCCGACCGAAGACCGCATCCGCTCGCGCATCTCCAACGCCATCCGCCAGCGCACGCAAGAGCCGGAGACCCTGTCCCCCGCCGCCATCGCCCGCCGCGAACCGCCCGTCGTCGCCCGCACCCGTCCGACCGGGCCGCAGCCGCTGATCGCCAACACCCGCCCCGCCCCCCACAACCCCGCCGAGCCGCCCCTGCGCGCGCCCATGATCGACGATCTCGCCGACGCCGACTGGCAGCACGACGCAACCCGCGCGCCTCTGGTGGCCGAGCGTCCGCTTGCCGCCGCCATCGTGCAGGCCGCCCCGGTCAAAAAGCCCACCCCGTCGCGTCAGGCCATGGCCGAGGCGCAACCTACCCTGCGGTTCGAGGACCACACCCCAGCCTACGAACTGCCGCCGCTTTCCCTGCTGTCCAACCCGATCAACATTCAGCGCCACTCCCTCAGCCACGAGGCGCTCGAGGAAAACGCCCGCATGCTCGAAAGCGTGCTGGACGACTACGGCGTCAAGGGTGAGATCACCTCGGTCCGCCCCGGCCCCGTCGTCACCATGTATGAACTGGAACCCGCACCGGGCCTGAAAGCCAGCCGCGTGATCGGCCTCAGCGACGACATCGCCCGCAGCATGAGCGCCCTCTCTGCCCGCGTCTCGACCGTGCCGGGCCGCACCGTCATCGGCATCGAGCTTCCGAACGCCGTCCGCGAAAAGGTCGTCCTGCGCGAGATCCTCGCCGCCCGCGACTTTGGCGACTCGTCGATGCGTCTGCCTTTGGCCTTGGGCAAGGACATCGGCGGCGAGCCCATCATCGCCAACCTCGCCAAGATGCCCCACCTCTTGATCGCCGGCACCACCGGCTCGGGCAAATCCGTCGCCATCAACACCATGATCTTGTCGCTGCTGTACAAACTCAGCCCCGAGGAATGCCGCCTGATCATGATCGACCCCAAGATGCTGGAACTTTCCGTCTACGACGGCATCCCGCACCTGCTCTCCCCCGTCGTCACCGACCCCAAAAAAGCCGTCGTCGCCCTGAAATGGGTGGTGTCCGAGATGGAGGACCGCTACCGCAAGATGTCCAAAACCGGCGTCCGCAACATCGAAGGCTACAACGGCCGCGTCCGCGAGGCGCTGGCCCGCAACGAGATGTTCAAGCGCACCATCCAGACCGGCTTTGACGACGACACCGGCGAGCCGGTCTTTGAAACCGAAGAATTCGCCCCCGTCACCCTGCCCTATATCGTGGTGGTGGTCGACGAAATGGCCGACCTGATGATGGTTGCCGGCAAGGAAATCGAGGCCTGCATTCAGCGCCTCGCCCAAATGGCCCGCGCCTCCGGCATCCACCTGATCATGGCCACCCAGCGCCCGTCCGTTGACGTGATCACTGGCACCATCAAAGCCAACTTCCCGACCCGGATTTCCTTCCAGGTCACCTCGAGGATCGACAGCCGCACCATCCTCGGCGAACAAGGCGCCGA
>JANMCI010000399.1:0-3815 GCA_031361245.1 Rhodobacterales bacterium | reverse complement strand
CTCTGGACTTACAACAACGACCGCCCGAACATGGGTATAGGCGGCATCACACCCGCCCAGAAACTGAAAATGGCCGCGTAAGTTCTACGAATGCACCCCGTTAAAAATGGGGGGATTACCAGCTAACCTTTCCTTAATCTTCGCGGTTAACACAGCGTCCCCAATGCCTTGCGGTCCGTTCCAAATGAAAAACCCCCGGCCTTGCGGACGGGGGTCAATCGGGTGGACATCGCTGCCCCAGTGTCGCTGAACGTCAAGGCAGAAGCCTTACATCCCGCCTTCGCGTTGAAGCTTCTTCCGGGCGAGTTTCCTCGCGCGGCGCACGGCTTCAGCTTGTTCGCGGGCTTTCTTGACGGACGGTTTCTCGAAATGCTGCTTGAGCTTCATTTCGCGGAACACGCCTTCGCGTTGCAGCTTTTTCTTCAAAGCGCGCAAAGCCTGTTCGACGTTATTGTCGCGGACGCTGACCTGCATGTGGTTGTCACCACCTTCCTAAGTTAGAGTTGCACTGATGTGCAGGCTCGCGGCGCATAGCAAACCAGGGCCGCCTTGTCTACCAATGCTGGAAAAGGGAACGTCATGGACGAACCAAACACCATGGAAACCACCAAATCCCGGCTTTTGCAGGCCGCCCTGCCCCATGTGCCGTTCGAGGGTTGGTCCGAAGCGACCCTCGCCGCCGCCGCCGCTGATTCGGCCACCCCCCCCGCTCTGGCCCGCGCTCTGTTCCCGCGCGCCGGCATTGACCTCGCCCTCGCCTATCACGCCTTGGGTGATCAGCAGATGCGCGAAGCGCTCGGGGCGCGCGACCTGACTGCCCTGCGCTTTCGCGACCGCATCGCCGCCGCCGTCAAGCTGCGCCTTGTTCACGCCGACCGCGAACTGGTCCGCCGCGGCACAGCCCTTTTTGCCCTGCCCCAACACGCAGGCGAAGGGGTGCGCGCCCTCTGGGCCACCGCCGATGCGATCTGGACCGCGCTTGGCGATACCTCCACCGATCTGAACTGGTACTCCAAGCGCGCCACGCTTTCGGCCGTCTATGGTGCCACCGTCCTCTACTGGATGGGCGACACCACCCCCGACCATGCCGCGACGTGGGAGTTTCTGGACCGTCGGATCGAAAACGTCATGCGCTTTGAAAAGGCCAAGGCAACTTTTCGGGAAAATCCTTTGGGAAAAGCGCTTCTGAACGGCCCCTTGAAGGTTTTGGAAAGGGTCCATGCACCACAACCAAAACCTGACCTGCCCGGCAAGATCTGAAAGGCCCGTGCCATGACCCTTTCCCACGCCATGCTTGCAATGGAAATCTCCAGCCCCGGGGCTCCGGATGTGCTGAAACCCTGCTCGATGCCCGTACCAGTGCCCGGGCACAGCCAGATCGTCATCCGCGTCGCCTATGCCGGGGTGAACCGCCCCGATGCCCTGCAACGCGCCGGGCTTTACAACCCGCCCGCCAATGCCTCGCGGCTGCCCGGACTTGAATGTTCGGGAACTGTCGTGGCCCTGGGCCCCGGCGCCTCGCGCTGGCAGATCGGCGACAAGGTCTGCGCGCTGCTGCCCGGTGGCGGCTATGCCGAGTATGCCACCACCCATGAGGCTCATGCCCTGCCCATCCCTGACGGGATGGGCTTGCGCGACGCCGCCTGCCTTCCTGAAACCTGTTTCACGGTCTGGTCGAATGTCGTCATGCGGGGAGGTCTCAAGGGGGGTGAGCGGTTCTTGGTCCACGGCGGCAGCTCCGGCATCGGCACCACCGCCATTCAGATTGCCCGTGCCCTCGGCGCCCGCGTCTTCACCACCGCCGGAACCGATGACAAGGCCCGCTTTTGCGAAGATCTCGGGGCCGAAAAGGCGCTGAATTATCGCAGCGAAGACTGGTCAGCCGCGCTTCAGAAACTCGGCGGCATGGATCTCATCCTCGACATGGTCGGCGGCTCTTATATCCAGCAGAATCTCAAGGCGCTGGCCGACGACGGCCGTCTGGTCCAGATCGCCTTCCTGCACGGCGCAAAAGCCGAAGTGTCCTTCACCGAACTGATGACCCGCCGCCTGACGATGACCGGCTCGACCCTCCGCCCCCAGTCGGACCTCGCCAAAGCCCGCATCGCCGCCGAAGTCGAGGCGCACATCTGGCCCATGATCGCCCGAGGGGCAGTCAAGGTCGTCCTCGACAGCGAATACGCCCTCCATGACGCCCCCGCCGCCCATTGGCGCATCGAGGCGCCCGGTCATATTGGCAAGATCGTCCTCAAGGTCGAAGCCTGACACGGGCACAACAATCGCGAACGGCTTTTCAGCGCTGTCCTCGCGCGCGCTGCCATGAACGGTGCGGCCTCCAGAGCCACTCCGGCAAGGCCGGATGGCGAGGCAGGAAGCCCGCCGCATCGCGGCTCCGCTTGCTTACCGCGGGGCCGCCGCGCGCCGCAGTCTGTCATTGATGGCGCGGCCAAGCCCCTCTTCCGGGATGGGCGCCACCGCGATGGTGCAGCCTGCTGCAAGCCGGTCCGCCTCGCGCAGCATGTGAAACAGGTTCGCCGCCGCTTCGACCAGATCCCCCGTCGGCGACAGGTTCAGATCACTTGGCCCCGGCCCGAAGCCAAGCCGGATCTCGCCCTCCTGCCACGCGCGCGCCATCAGCCGCACCGATGCGACAGGCGCGTAATGCGAGGGCAATTGCCCCGGCGCACTGGGCTTTTCCGCCGACCCACCCAATGGCAACGACCCCAGCACGGCCTCCAGCGCCTCAAGTGGAACGCCACCGGGGCGCAAAAGCTCCGGCGCGCCCGTCAGACCCAGAATGGTCGATTCCACGCCGACCGTACAGGGTCCGCCATCCAGAACAGCCGCGATCCGCCCGGCAAGTCCCTCCATCACATGGGGGGCCCTTGTCGGCGACACCCGCCCCGAAGGGTTGGCAGACGGCGCGGCCAACGGTCCGCCGAACGCCCGCAGCAGCGCCTGCGCAAGGGGATGCGCCGGCACCCGTATCGCCACCGAAGGCAGCCCCGCCGTCACCAGCTCCGACATCCCCGCATCCCGCAAGGGCAGCACAAGCGTCAGCGGCCCCGGCCAGAACCGCGCTGCCACCGCCTCGGTCCTTGCGGTCACCACCGCAAACTCCCGCGCGGCGGCGAGGTCCGGCACATGCACAATCAACGGATTGAACCGCGGGCGGCCTTTCGCCTCGAATATCCGCGCCACCGCCAGATCTGATCGCGCGTCGCCGCCAAGGCCGTAGACCGTCTCGGTCGGAAACGCGACAAGCTGCCCGGAACGCAGCAGCTGCACCGCCCGGTCCAGACCCTTGGCATCCGGGTTAAGCAGTTCGGTGTTCACCATAGCGTGACGCCACGTCCTTCTTGCTGACAGGAACCCAAGGGGTAACGTTTCCACACGCCATACTCTGCGGCCACACCGTTGCCAAGCCGCAGCCATCTGGGCAAAAAGGAGATTTTAGTGACCTATCGCGCCCCAATTGCCGATTTCGGCTTTCTGCTGTCCCATGTTCTGGACTTCAGCAAGGTCGCCGCAACGGCCCGTTTTTCGGACGCGACACCCGACACCGTCAACGCCATCCTGACCGAAGCCGCGCGCCTTTGCGAAATCACCCTCGCCCCGCTGAACCGTGCAGGCGACAAAGTGCCCGCACGCCTTGAAAATGGTATCGTGCGCACCTCGCCCGGCTTTGCCGAAGGCTTCCGCGCCATGGCCGACGGTGGCTGGATTGGCTTGTCCGCCAACCCGGCGCATGGCGGCATGGGCCTGCCCATCACGCTCAATTCCTGCGTTTCCGAGATGATGTCGTCGGCCTGCCT
>JANMCI010000366.1:0-8613 GCA_031361245.1 Rhodobacterales bacterium | reverse complement strand
CTTGGGTCAATGGGGTTTGAAGCCGCAGGCGCGTCGCCCGGTGTTTGGCGGAGGTGGGTGCAATGCAGGCGCCGGCTACGGCGGATACCTGTTCAAATACAGGCGGTTGGATCACTGTCCTGCCAGCCGGGGCGCGTCTTTGGCCCGCGCCGTGCCGCGGCCCGACAGCGAGGGGTTTTCCATGAAGAAGCGGTGACAGTTGAAGAGCGAGACCCCCGCGGGCAATTCGCGGGAATAGCGACCATCGGGGCCCAGAACCCAGCTTTGCGCCTCGTCCGCGAGGTTGGCGGCCATGATCTGGCCCATGATCTGACTGCGGACGGTGGGGTTATGGATCTCGACCAGGGTTTCGACCCGGCGCGACAGGTTGCGGTCCATCCAGTCGGCGGAGGAGAGATAGACGCGGGCCTGCTGGCTGGGAAGGCCGTTGCCGGCGCCAAAGCAGACGATGCGGGAATGTTCGAGAAAGCGGCCCACGACGGATTTGACGCGGATGTTCTCGCTCAGGCCCTTGATGCCGGGGCGCAGACCGCAGATGCCCCGGATGATGAGCGATATCTTCACCCCGGCGCCCGAGGCGGCGTAAAGCGCGTCGATGACATCGGGTTCGAACAGCGAGTTGAGCTTGATCCAGATTTCCGCGGGGCGGCCGGCGCGGGCGTGGTCGGCCTCGGCGGCGATGAGGGCGAGGAGTTTGGGTTTAAGGGTCGTCGGCGCAATCGCGAGGTTTTCGAGACCCTCGGGCTGCACATAGCCCGAGAGGTAGTTGAAAACCTTGGTGGCGTCTCGGCCAAGGGGGGCGTCGCAGGTGAAGAAGCTGAGATCGGTATAGATGCGGGCGGTGATCGGGTGGTAATTGCCGGTACCGTAATGGGTGTAGGTCACCAGATTTTCGCCCTCACGGCGCACGACGGTCGAGATTTTCGCATGGGTTTTCAAGTGCATGAAGCCGTAAACCACATGCGCCCCCGCCCTTTCCAGCCGTCGCGACTGCAGGATGTTGGCGGCCTCGTCAAAGCGGGCTTTCAGTTCGACCAGGGCTGTCACCGACTTGCCCGCCTCGGCGGCCTCGCAGAGCGCCGAGACGACGGGAGAGTTGGCGGACGTGCGGTAGAGGGTTTGTTTGATCGCCAGAACATTGGGATCGCGCGCCGCCTGTTCCAGAAAGCGGATCACCATGTCGAAGGTCTCGTAGGGGTGATGCAGCAGCATGTCCTTCTGGCGGATCGCGGCAAAGAGGTCGCCGCCGTGATCTTGCACCCGTTCGGGCACGCGCGGCGTGAAGGCAGGCCACAGCAGGTCGGGGCGGGAGGACAGCACAAGTTGCTTGAGATCGGCCACGCCAAGCAGGCCGCGCACCTCGACCACTTCATCGGGCGTCACGGCCAGTTCGTCCATGATCAGGGCGCGCAAATCCTTGGGAGCGCCCGCCGAGATCTTGAGGCGGATCACCTCGCCCCGGCGGCGGCGCTTGAGGGCGGTTTCAAATTCGCGCACGAGGTCTTCGGATTCCTCTTCGACCTCAAGGTCACTGTCGCGCAGCACCCGGAAGATGCAGTGGCCGCGGTCGGTGTAACCGGGGAAAAGCATGTCGAGATGGAGGAGGAGCAGCTCTTCCAGCGGCAGAAAGCGTGACTCGCCGGGTTTGCCGGGCAGGGGGACAAAGCGGGCGATCTGCTGGGGGATGGGCAGAAGGGCCTTGAGGGTGCGGTGGTCGGAGACGCGCTCAAGCTCCAGCGCCAGCGAAAAGCCGGTGTTGGGGATGAAGGGAAAGGGGTGGGCCGGGTCGATGGCGAGGGGCGACAGGACGGGAAAGACCTTTTCGACGAAATTCTCTTCAAGGAATTTCAGGTCGCGAGTGCTGAGTTTGGAGCGGGTGAGCAGGGTGATATGCTCTGCCTCCATCTCGCGTTTCAGCTTGTTGAAGACCGACTGCTGGACTTGCATCAGGCGGCGGGCATCGGCGTGAATGAGGTCCAGCTGCTCGGACGGGGTGCGGCCATCGTCCGAGGCGGGCGCATTGCCGTTGCGGAGTTGAGCGCGCAGGCCGGCGACGCGCACGGTGTAAAACTCGTCGAGGTTGGTCGCCGAGATCGACAGGAAGCGCAAACGCTCAAGCAGCGGAACCTTGGGGTTCGACGCCTCTTCCAGAACGCGCCAGTTGAACGCCAGCCACGACAGCTCGCGGTTGAAGAAGCGCTTGGGACCGCTGGAGTCTGAGGCGGGGACGGTGATCGGATCGGCGAAGGGCGCCTTGAGGAAATCTGCCTGGGTCATTGCGACTTCATGTCGGGAAATTGTGTCGGTATGGTGAACCTGTCACCGGTGCCTGCGGTTGTCCAGCTTTGCAGCGCGGGATGCCGGGGTCGACACGCGGAAATTCATCGGTGGTGGCGGGGCTTACTCGAAATGGCGGCCGGCGGGGGCGTCGAAATAGGTACCGGCCAGCGCGCGGGTGACCGGGCGGCCCTGTGCCAGGGCGGCGGCGTCAAGGCCGGCCACGAGCGTGCGGGCAGCGGCGATGGACCGCTCCATCCGGGTGACGAGATAGGGGATGAGGTTCGGCGGCACGACGATCTGGCGGTCGGCAAAGAGCTTGATGAGGACGGCGGACAGCAGCGCATCGTCGGGCGCATCAAGGCGGACGAGGGGCAGCGACTGCAGGCGGCTCATGAGGTCAGCCAGGCCCACTCCCCAGTCGCGGGGCGGGGTGGTTGCGGTCAGCAGCAAGCGGCCTGTCGCCCCCAGCAGATTGTAAAGGTGAAAGAGCGTGGTCTCGTCGCGGTCCGGCGCATCGGCGTTGTCGATGGCGATGGCGGCATCGGGGGCGACGTGGGGCAGTTGGCGCGGCAGGTCGGCCAGAGGAAGCACTGCCCCCCCGTTCGCCGCGGCCCAGATATGGGCAAGGTGGGTCTTGCCGGTGCCCTGCGGGCCAACCAGCAGCAGGCGGCGGTTGGCAGGTTCGGTAATGGCGGCCAGAGCCTGGGCATTGGCGGGCGAGACAAAGAAATCCTCGCGGCGGAACGCCTGAAGGCTGGGCAGGTCAAAGGCAAGCTGGCCGGTCACGGTGTCATTCCCGACTGATTTCGGACCCATCACTCTTGTGCGCCGTCATCGCCCGCCTCGTCGCTGCCGCGGTAAAGGTGGCTGTCGCGATACTGACCAAGGCCAAAGCGGGTCAGCACGCCAAGGGCAGCCGCGACGGGCACCGCGACCAGAAGGCCCGCAAACCCGAAGATCGCGCCAAAGATCGACAGGGCCAGCATCAGCCAGACCGGGTGCAGTCCGACCGATTTGCCGACGAGACGCGGGGTAATGACGTTGCCTTCGAGAAACTGGCCAAGGCCGAAGATTGCCGCGACTATGCCGATGGACAGCCAGTCGCCCCAGAACTGATAAAGCGCCAGACCAATGGCCAGCGCGCCGCCGATCAGGGCGCCGACATAGGGAATGACCGTGATCGCCCCGGCAATGGCTCCGATAATCAGGCCGAATTGCAGCCCCGCCAGCATGAGCGCCGTGCCGTAATAGAGCCCCATGGCGAGGCAGACCGACAACTGGCCGCGCACGAAGCCGGCGAGGACCGCGTCAATCTCGCGTGCCAGCCGGCGTATCGTCGGGGCATGGTCGCGCGGCAGAAGCTCGTCAATGCGGGCGACCATATGGTCCCAATCCATCAGAAGGTAAAATGCCACGACCGGGACGATGACGATGAACAAAAGCCACGACACCACGCTGAGAACGGAAGTCAGAAGCCCCTGCGCCAACTGCCCGCCGCGTGACTGGATGGCGCTGGCGATCTGGGCGAGGGTCTGCCGCATCACAGAGGTGCTGTCGGCCATCTCGGGGAAGGTTTCGCGCAAGAAGCCCTCGAACCGGGCGGCAATGGCGGGGGTGGCGTTGACGAGGGCAGAAAGCTGCTGGATCAGCAGCGGAATGACGGCCAGCACCAGAAGCACGACGATCAGAACGGCGGCCAGAGTGATGAGCGAGGTGGCGGTGGTCCGGCTGAGGCCGACACGCTCCAATCGGTCGGCGAGGGGATCGAGGAAATAGGCCACAGCACCGCCGACGATGAAGGGCAGCATGACCGACCCTAGATACCACAGCGACAGAAAGAAGACGGCAAGGGCGATACCCCAATACGTCGCTTGTGACTTGACCGGAAGTGACATCGCCGCGCTCCTGCAGAATTGCTTGACATATCATGTGCTCGGGGGCGTCGCGCAAGGGTGAAACCCGATATGGGGCAGGGTGGAGGTCGCGGGACGCATGGGCTGGCGGGTATGAGGTGGCTTTGGGCGCGGACCGGTAGCGCGCCGCGCTTGCGGTCGGCTGCTGCGTGGCTTGCCTCACCGGGGGCAACCCGTTAGGAACGGGCAAACCCTTGAGATGAGGCCCCGCGATGCGTCTGACCCGTTATTTCCTGCCCGTCCTGAAGGAAAACCCCGCCGAGGCGCAGATCGTCTCGCATCGCTACATGCTGCGCGCGGGCATGATCAAGCAGCAGGCCGCGGGTATCTATTCGTGGTTGCCGCTGGGTCTGCGCGTGCTGCGGCGCATCGAGCAGATCGTGAACGAAGAGCAGGAGCGTGCCGGTCACATCCCGCTGTTGATGCCGACCTTGCAACCGGCGGATCTGTGGCGCGAAAGCGGGCGCTATGACGATTACGGTCAGGAAATGCTGCGGATCAAGGATCGGCAGGGGCGGGAGATGCTGTACGGCCCCACCAACGAAGAGATGATCACCGACATCTTCCGGGCGCATGTCACGTCGTACAAGGACCTGCCGCTGACGCTTTACCACATCCAGTGGAAGTTTCGCGACGAGATGCGGCCGCGCTTTGGCGTGATGCGGGGGCGCGAGTTTCTGATGAAAGACGGCTACAATTTCGACGTCGACAAGGATGCGGCGCTTCATGCCTATAACCGGCATATGGTCAGTTATCTGCGGACGTATGAGCGGATGGGGCTGACGGCGATTCCGATGCGGGCGGCGTCGGGTCCGATCGGCGGTGACAATACGCATGAGTTTCTGGTGCTGGCGTCAACCGGCGAGTCAGAGGTGTTCTTTGACAGTGCGGTGACCGAGCTGAAGCTGGGGGCGCGGGAGGTGGATTACGACGACCGCGCGGCCGTGGCGAAGGTGTGTCAGGAGTTCACGACGCTCTATGCCCGCACCGATGAAACCCACGACCCCGCTTTGTTCGAGGCGATACCGGAAGCGCGGCGCAAGGTGGCGCGCGGCATCGAGGTCGGGCAGATCTTCTATTTCGGCACCAAGTATTCCGAAAGCATGGGTGCCACGGTGGTCACGCACGATGGGTCGAAAGTGCCGGTCGAGATGGGCTCGCACGGCATCGGGGTGTCGCGTCTGCTGGGCGCGATCATCGAGGCCAGCCACGACGACAAGGGGATCATCTGGCCCGAGGGGGTCACTCCGTTCCCGGTCGGGCTGGTGAACCTCAAGCAGGGCGATGCGGCGGCGGATGCGGCCTGCGAGGGGCTTTACAAGGCGCTGGCGGCCCGCGGGCTGGAGGCGCTTTATGACGACCGGGACGAGCGGGCCGGGGCGAAGTTCGCCACGATGGACCTGATCGGCCTGCCGTGGCGCATCACGGTCGGACCGCGCGGGTTGGCCAACGGGGTGGTCGAACTGACCTCGCGCCGGACCGGGGTGAGCGAAGAGATGTCGCCCGAGGCGGCGGTGGCGCGGATCGCAGAGATCTACGCGGGCAAATAATGGAAAAGGTCGCGGCGGCGCTGTACGTCGCGGACCTGATCCTGCTGATCTCGTTCCAGGTCCTGAACCGGGACTATACCCTGTTGCCCCAGGCTGTGAGCAATTACGGGCTGGGCAAGACGGCGCGACTGTTCAAGGTCTATATGTTGGCGGGCAGTTGTGCCGCACCGCTGCTGGCCTGGCAATTCCTGGTGGCGCGCGACGCGGCCCTTCCGGCAGCGGTTTCGGTCTATCTGGTTCTGGTGATGGCCGGGCGCGTGACTTTGGCGCTGTTTCCCAATGATTTGCATGGCGCGCCGCACACGACGGCGGGGCTGATCCATCATGCGGCCACATTGGTGGCCTTTGCCTGTGCCTATATGGCGGTGGCCGAGGCCACGCCGGTTCTGGCCGGCGAGGCAATGGGGGTGCGCTTTGTTGCGCTGACCACGTTGAAGCATCTGATCAGCCTGGCGTTTCTGGCGGTGGTGGTGGCCTTTTCGCCGCCCCTGAGGCGTTACTTCGGCCTGGCGGAGCGGCTGTTTCTTTATGCGACGGCGCTGTGGTTTCCGACGGCTTCGCTGATCTTGCCGCCTTTGTGATGGTCATATCCGCTCAAAAGTGATGACGACATTGCCGCGCTTGTGGCCGGTTTCGACAAGGGCATGAGCCTGGGCAATCTGGGCCAGCGGGAAGGTGGCGCCGATCACAGGGCTGAGTGGCCCCTTGGCCGCAAGACCCGCAAGAAAAGCAAGGTCGGCGGGGGCCTCTTTGCCGACCCCAGCCAGAACCTGAACCCCGGTGCGGCGGCTGTGCCATGGGGCGGTGATCTGATAGGCAAGCGAGGCCACCACGAGGCAAAGGCGGCCACCCGGCACCAGTACATCGCGGCAATTCTCGGCTGTGGCTGTGCCCGTGCAATCCAAGATCACGTCATAGCGCCGGCCCAATTGGCGGAAATCCTGAGTCTTGTAGTCGATCGAGACCTCTGCCCCGAGGTTTTGGATCACCTCGGCATTGGCGGCAGAGGCGACGCCGGTGACGTGGGCGCCAAGATGGTGAGCGAGTTGCACGGCCGCGGCCCCCACGGATCCTGAAGCGCCGATGACCAACACGCGTTCGCCTGAGGTGAGTTTGGCACGGTCACGCAGGTAGTACAGGGCGGTGAGGGCGCCGAAGGGCAGTGCGGCGGCCTCGGCCATCGACAGCCCGTCAGGCAGCGGCACAAGGCGGTCCGCCTTGAGTGCCACAAATTCGGCATGGGCGCGCATGGCAAAGCCGGTGGTGGCGAGGATGCGGTCCCCGATGGCGACGCCCGTCACGCCGGGGCCCACTTCGCTCACTTCACCCGCCACAACGATGCCAAGAATGGGTTGGCGCGGGCCGCGGAACCCAAAGACCAGCCGCAGGATCAGGCCAAATCCCGGGGGCATGTTGGCCGCACGGATGCGGGCATCGCCCGAGTTCAGCGAGGTGGCATGCTGGCGGATCACCACTTGGCCGGCTTTGGCGCGGGGCGTGGCAACCTCTTGAATCTGAACGACATCAGGTGTTCCGTAGCGGGTAGCGATGGCGGCTTTCATGGCAATGCTCTTTCAATGGGCGCGGGGATGTGCATCGGGAATGGCAGGGAAAGGATGAGGGCGGGGTCAGTCGTTGTAGGTAAAGACGTCTTCCAAAGGCTTTCCGAAGGCGCGGGCGATGCGGAAGGCCAGTTCCAGCGAGAGCGAATATTTGCCCGCCTCGATGGCTATGATGGTCTGGCGGGTGACGCCGACGCGGGTGGCAAGGTCCTGCTGCGTCATCTCACCCGCATCAAAGCGCAGACGGCGAAGGATGTTGGTGACTTGGGTGGCCATGCGTCAGACCCAACCGCGTTGCAGGGCAAACTTGGTCAGGCTGCCGCCGATGGTGCCGACGGCAAAGGCTGCCAGCATCAGGTTCAGCGTCAGAAAAAGGCTCATCCCAAGGGCGAGGCCGATCAGCGCGCCGACAAAGACTGCCGAGGCGAGGATCAGCGTCACCTGCGCCCCGCGCAGGCGGATCTGATGGTCACGTTCGTCAACGATATGGGGCGGCATGGTCTGACCGGTGACCATGCCAAAGACGATGGAAATCAGGATGGTCAGGGCAATCGAGGCGGCGATGCTGACGCCGATCATCACCAGAACCAGCCGCGCCCATTGGACCAGCCCGTCGGGCCCGTCAAAAGCGCCGGCCTGCGAACGAAGGGTGATCTGCCAGACAAAAAGGGCTGCGACCATGAGGTCGGTCAGCACGGACGTGAAGGTGTTGCGTTCTTCGAAAGACATGTCGGTTCCGAATCATGTTGTGGATCTGGAACTTTAGGTAATCCAAATCATACTTGGTGTAAAGTTTATATTACATTATGTCTGGATTTTGGAACACCGCCGTCGGTTCCAGCCAGCCGTCATAGGTGACGACCGGGCCGATCAGGGGCAGGGCAATCTCGACATGAAAGTGGAATCTTCCGTCCGCTTCGGTTTCATGACTGTCGCCGCGCGGCATAGCGCGCGGGGCAGGGGCAGGCCAAAGACGCTCCACCGCCTTGGGATGATGCGGAGCTTTTCGGCGTCGCACACAATGGCCAGTCCAAAGGCGAAAGGGCCGAAGCGTTCGGTGATCAGATGCTGGTTGCGGCGCGTCCCGGCCTCTTGGGTCGAGACCATCAGGCGACCCGCGAAATTGCGGCCCCAGGTTTCGCGGCGATCGGGCGCGGTCAGGAAGGTGACGGAGACTGGGATATCATCGCCCGCCTTGGGGAAACTGAAGAGCGTGGCGACCAGGTTGGCGAGGCGGGGTTTGCCCCGCGTGACCTTGGCGCGGCCCGCCCATTCAGCGCGGGGGCCGGGGCGGTGCAAGGCTTGGAG
>JANMCI010000341.1:0-12631 GCA_031361245.1 Rhodobacterales bacterium | reverse complement strand
GCCGCCGCCGCAGCCGCCGCCGAATCTGCCGCCGCCTGATCAGCCGCCGTCGAGGCCGCCGCCGCGTCCTCAGCCGTCTTGTCCGCAGCCAGCGCCTCTGCCGCCGCCGCAGCCGCAGCCAAGGCCTCGATCGCACGCATTTCACAGTTCAGCGGGTTCTTCACGACAACGCAGAACGCGCCTTCCGGGCATTCTGCTTTCTTGTTGGGCAGGCAGATGACCTCTGTCCCGTCGATCATGACTTTTGGGAACTCCTGCGCGTTCGCAAAAGGTGGCACGACGTACAGTGCCAGCGACAGGATCGTGGTCGAATTGATCAGTCTTTTCATGAGAAATCCTTTCAAGGAGTCGGGTCGGAACAGAATCAACCGGCCCTGTCCGTTGCCCCGATATAACCTCATTAGGTCGGTTGGTCCCTGATATGCGATAGCATGGCACAGTCAGGCAATGACCACGTCCCGGGCCGGCCAATACCTGCCGCTCTAGGCCCCAGGGTTATGAAATGGCGTGAAAATGGGCCAGAGTGCGGGTGATATTCTGCTGGTGAACCGCTTCATAGGGCTGAAACCACCGCAGCACGCCCGCCGCGAGGTCCGCCGCGATCACCTCGGCCAGCGGCGTTGCCGCAAGGTCAGGCTCGCGCTCCAGCCGCTGCAGCCAGCGGATATAGTGCTCGGTCGCGGCTAGCAGTTCCACGCCGTAGCCGCCCGCCGCAATGACCCCCGGATCGCCGTGGCAGGGCAGGACCAGCCGCGGCCCCAGGTCGGCAAGCCGCGCAAGCTCTGCCAGATGCGTCACGAAATCGCCGGGCGAGCCGACATAGGTCGCGCAATCCTCGACCGTGTCGCCCGCCAGAAGGATGCGCTCCTCGGGCAGCCACAGCACGGTCGCATCGTCCGAATGGATGTTCGCCTCGATCAGCGTGACATGCCGGGTGCCGACCCTCAGCCGCATCTCGCCCGAAAAGACCACATCCGGCAGCACCAGCGGACAAATTGCCGGCGGCCCGTGATCGGTGCCGGCCTCGATCGCGGCCTGCCGTTCGGTCAGATGCGCCAGCGTCCGGCGATTGGCGATCACCTCCAGCCCGACAAAGGCCCGCTCGATCGCCGCCGTCCCCGCCACATGGTCCAGATGCCAGTGCGACAGCACCACCCGCACCCGCGTCACCCCCCGCGCCACAAGGTCGGCGGCGACAACCGCGCCATGCTCCGGCGTCACATGCGTGTCATAGACCAGCGCCTCGTCCCCGCTGACCACCGCATAGGATGCGATGCCCAGCGACAGCGCCCCGTCATCGACCCAGTTGTCCCCGGCCGCAAAGCGCTGCCCCGGCACCCGACCGTCATAATAGGCGAGGATCCCCGGCGCGGGTTCCAGCACTCGCAGATGTCGTGTCAATTCCATGCCCCGACCCTGCCGCCCGCCGCCCTCCCGGTCAACCCGTTTGCATGAACCGCGCCGCCCTGCTACCCCTTCCTCATGCGCGCGCTTCTCCTTCTGACCGTCAAGAACGAGGCTTCCTTCCTCTTGGAATGGCTGGCCCATCACCTGACCTGCGGCTTCACCCATGTCCTCGCCTATTCCAACGACTGCACCGACGGCACCGACCTGATGCTGGACCGGCTGGCTGCCATGGGCCACGTCACCCATGTCCGCAATCCCGGTCCCCACGGCGAAGGCCCGCAATGGGCCGCCCTCAAGGCCGCCGACAAGCACCCGGCGCTGCAAGCCGCCGACTGGGTGCTGTTCTGCGACGTGGACGAGTTCGTGAACATCCATGTCGGCGACCACCGCCTGCCTGCCCTCCTGCAGGCCCTGCCCGATGCCGACGCCATCGCCCTGACATGGCGCCTCTTTGGCAATGCCGGCATCGTCGCCTATCACGACCGCCCGGTGACCGAGACCTTTACCCGCGCCGCCCCCGCCACCCTTGGCTGGCCGTGGCGCGCCCAGATGTTCAAGACGCTCTTTCGCAACGACGGGGCCTACCGCAAGCTGGGCGTCCACCGCCCCAGAAACCCCGACCCTGACCGCGACCCGCGCTGGTTTGACGGCTCCGGCCGCGCCATGCCGCCGTCAAACCGCCTCTTTTCCGACTACCGTCAGGACAATTACCAGATGGCGCAGCTGAACCACTATGCGCTCGGGGCGATGGAAAGCTATCTGGTCAAATGCGACCGTGGCCGCGCCAACCGCGAAGCCTCCGCCTTCGACCTTGGCTACTGGGTCGAGCGCAACCTGTGCGATGTCGTCGACAGATCAATCGCGGCCCTCGACAGCTCTGCCCTGCGCGCCGCGTTCCTTGCCGATCCCGTGCTCGGCCCCTTGCACCGCCAGGCGGTCCAGTGGCGCCACGCCCGCTTTGCCGCCCTCATGGCGGACGAGCCGTGGCGTGCCCTTTTCGGACGGCTGTTGATGACAAGGCCCAGCCGCGCCCTCACCCCGCCCGAGGCCGCGCTGATCCACGCCCATTCGCCCCAGCCCAACGACTAGCCCCCCGGCTGCGGGACCCAAGAGTGCAGGACCCAAAACTGCGCCCCCCGACTGCGCTGCCAAACAGAAACAATCTCTCCCGATTTTCCCCAAACGGCCAGCCAATCGAACAAGATATTTCCTTGATCACGCCATCCAGCGGGCGATAATGCAATCATCGCCTTTCCGGGTCGCAAACCCGTTGTGGGCGGGCTTTTTTTCTGGTGGGACCTCATGACCGATACCGAACTGGACGTACCGGTGGATGCCTCCGCCGCGACGGATCCCGACACTTGGCTCGCCCTGATTGACCAGATCGGCGCGGAAGAGGGCTATTTTCAGGCCGTCGGACCGCGCCATTGGGCGATGTTCGTCGATGACGGCCCGACGCTGGTGGTCAGCTTTGAAACCGTGGCGTCGGCCCGTGCACGCCGGGGTCAGATGCCGCTTTTGCACCCCATCGCCGCCCAGAAGGGCTGGTCCCATCTTTGCCTGATCGCCGAGGATCAGACCTTTTTCCGCGACCCCGACGTCTACGCCTATTTCGACCGTCTGGTCGATGAGGCGTTCTTTGACGATTTCGACCGCGTGCTGTTCTACGGCGCGGGGCCGATGGGTTATGCAGCCTGCGCCTATTCCGTCACCGCGCCGGGGGCGCAGGTGCTCGCCCTTGCCCCCGTGGCAACCCTCGACCCGGCGCAGACCCGCTGGGATGAGCGTCACCGCCGCAGTCGCAGGATCGAGTTTACCTCGCGCTACGGCTACGCCCCCGACATGATCGAGGGCTGCGCCGCCCTGTCGCTGATCTGCGACCCCTTCGCGCGTCCCGATGCCATGCATGCCGCCCTGTTCCACGCGCCCAACACCACTCAACTCAACGCCCGCTATGCCGGGTCCGACCTTGAGGGCATGTTCACCCGCACGGGCATTCTGGACGAGTTGATCATTCAGGCCGCTGAAAGCCGCCTGACGATGACCAGCTTTGCCATCCTGTGGCGCAAGCGCCATGGCGACAGCACCTATCTCAAACACCTCCTGCAAGCGGTCGAGGCCACCGGCCGCAAGCAGCGCGTCATCAAACTGTGTGAACATGTGGCCGTGAACCAGCGGATCTCCCGCTTTCGCAAACGGCTGATGGAGCTGACGGGAAATACCCCTCCAGACGCCGCCCCTCCAGACACGGCCCCTCCAGACACGGCCCCGGCCTGACCATACCGACCTGACCATACCGACCCGACCCACCCTGACCACGCCGATATCCGACGCCAAGTTGCACGACGCCGGGTCCTCCTGCAAAATCCTAGCTTTTCAACAGGATAGGACTAGCATACTGTCAACCCATCTGCCTGAAATCAGGAGCTTGAAATTCATCTGCCGCCCAACAAGAACGTCCATCCTGCCTTGCTCGACCATATCGGGGTTGCCTTGTCGCAGGCTGCCCAGAACTGGAAGGCGGATTTTGAACTGCGGATGATTGCCCGCGGGCACGCGGTCTTTTCTGAGGCCGCCTCCAACGCTCTGGCCCATATCGGCCCCGAGGGCCTCAGCCAGTCCGCCCTCGGCCGCGCCATGGGCGTCAGCAAACAGGCGTCACAGCAATTCGCCGACCGTCTCGTTGACCTCGGCCTCGTCGCCCGCGTGCCCGACCCGCACGATGGCCGGTCAAACCGGCTGGTCCTGACCCTGCAGGGCCAGCAGATCACGACCGAGGCGAACGAGGTCAAATCGGCGATCGAGGCGAGCTACCGCGCGTCGATGGGCAATTCCGCCTTCGCCTTTCTCAAGGCAACCCTCAATCATCTGCCCAAAGCCAAGTCCTGACCCGAAACGCCGCCCCCGGCCGGTCCAAAACCCGTGCGTCACTGCTTAACATGGGGTTAATGAAAACCTGTAACTACTTGATTTAAATTAATAAAACTCGATGTCGCTTTTGACGACATTGCGCGACGGACGGGGCATTCCTCTCAATCCGCGCTGTCGTTTTCCGTCAGATAGTAAAGCCCAAGCGTCCTCTCCTGCGTCAGCCGCGCCCGACAACCATAGATCACCATCGGCTCGGCCGAGCCGCCATGCAGCGGATAGGCCTCCGCCGCGCAGGCATTGTCGCGGTAAGCAACCCAGTCGCGCTGGGCCTGCCGCAGGAACCCTTCGGCGGCGCGGTCGCCCTCGCCCAGATTGGCATCGACGCGGCGCATCACCTCCATCGCCGCCTTGTAGGCCGCGTTCAACTCGGCGTCCGCCGCCAGCCAGTCCTGCTCGGCGCAGAAAGTCAGCTCGACCTGCGCCTCCGCCGTGGCACAATCGACCTCCTGGGCCAAAGCGGGACCCGCCAGCAGACACAGAACCACCGCCCAACGCATGCCGGCCATCCCCTTGCATCCCCCTTGCATCCCTTGCGGAAGCCTAGCCCAACCCGCCCGCAAATCCACTGGAAATCTCGTCCGGATCGCGCTAGGGCGGGGTCATGACCCAGACCCTCACCCTCCGCCGCCCCGACGACATGCACCTCCATCTGCGCGACGGGGCGATGCTGCAGGCCGTCCTGCCCGAAACCACCCGGCATTTCGCCCGCGCGATCATCATGCCGAACCTCGTGCCCCCCGTCGTGACCTTTGCCGACGCCACCGCCTACCACGCCCGCATCCTGGCGGCACTGCCCGCCGGCGCCGCCTTTCAGCCCCTGATGACGCTCTATCTGACCGAAGGCACCGACCCCGCCGACGTGGCGGCCGCCGCCGCCTCGGGTCTGGTCAAGGCGGTCAAGCTTTACCCCGCCGGCGCCACCACCAACTCGCAGTCGGGCGTCACCGACTTCACCAGGGTTCAGGCAGTTCTGGAAAAGATGGCCGAGATCGGCCTGCCCCTCTGCGTGCACGGCGAGGTCACCGACCCCGCAGTCGACATCTTCGACCGCGAAGCTGTGTTCATCGACCGCGTTCTGGCTCCCTTGCGCGCCCGCGTGCCCGGCCTGCGCGTGGTGATGGAGCATATCACGACCACGGACGGCGTGGCCTATGCCCGCTCGGGCGGCCCCGATCTGGCCGCCACCATCACGACGCACCACCTGATCCTCAACCGCAACCACATCCTCGCTGGTGGCATCAGACCGCATTACTACTGCCTGCCTGTCGCCAAACGCGAAAAGCACCGCCTCGCCCTGCGCGCCGCCGCAACCTCGGGTGAGCCGCGCTTTTTCCTCGGCACCGACAGCGCCCCCCATACCGACGCGCTGAAAGAACACGCCTGCGGCTGCGCCGGTTGCTTCACCGCAAGCAACACCCTGCCCCTTCTGGCCCATGTCTTTGCCGAAGAGAACGCGCTTGACCGGCTGGAAGGTTTCACCTCCCTGCACGGCGCCGCCTTCTACGGCCTGCCACCCAACGCGACCCGGCTCACCCTGAGCCGTACCGATGCCCCACAGACCTTCCCGGGCAAGATCATGACCGAAGTCGGCCCCGTCACCATCTTCGACCCGGGCTTTGCGGTCCACTGGTGCGTGACCGCCTGATTTGCTCCTTTCCAAATACTCCCGCCGGAGGCTCTGACGCCCCCACCGCCGCAAGGACCCCAGATGATCCCCACCTCCTTCCCCCCCGCAGCCGAGATCGCCCGCCTGACCGCCCGCGCGCTTCTGGAAATCAAGGCCGTGCATTTCAATGCCGAGAAACCCTTCACCCTCGCCTCCGGCCTGC
The DNA here is from genome assembly GCA_031361245.1 of Rhodobacterales bacterium. Taxonomy (GTDB): domain Bacteria; phylum Pseudomonadota; class Alphaproteobacteria; order Rhodobacterales; family Rhodobacteraceae; genus Stagnihabitans. The sequence continues at coordinate 6,464 of JANMCI010000341.1, read as the reverse complement.
CCTCACCGACCTATATCGACTGCCGCAAGCTGATCTCCTACCCCCGCATCCGCTCGACACTGATGGATTTCCTCTGCGTGACCATCATGCGCAACGCCGGGTTCGAGGCGTTCGACAACATTGCCGGTGGTGAGACGGCGGGCATCCCCTTTGCCGCCCTGGTGGCCGAACGTCTGGCCCTGCCCATGACCTACGTCCGCAAGAAACCCAAAGGCTATGGCCGCAATGCCCGCATCGAAGGCGCCATGACCGAAGGCCAGCGCGTCCTGCTGGTCGAGGATCTGACCACAGACGGCGGCTCCAAGCTGTCTTTCGTCGATGCGATTCGCGAAACCGGGGCAAGCTGCGCCCATACGGCTGTGATCTTTTACTACGGGATATTCCCCGAAACGACGCAGAAACTCGCGGATCACGGCATCGCCCTGCACCATCTTTGCACCTGGTGGGACGTGCTGGACGAGGCCCGCCTTCAAGGCGCGTTTGATGCCAAGACCCTGGCCGAGGTTGAGACTTTCCTCACCGACCCCCGCGCCTGGCAGGCCGCCCGTGCGTGAGTCCGGGCAAAACGCGCCCAAGGTTGCCCCCAGAAAATAGGGGGGAAAAAGTGCAAATGCCCTGTGGGAGCTTTGTGGATAATACCTGACACGAATCGCGCGTCTTGTGGTAGTTTCACAAACGTTCTCCATCATCTTGTGGATTTGACGCTTGGTCAATCGGACCAAACTGCCTTCTCCACAGGCTTATCCCGGACTTGTTAGACGGTTGCGCAAGTCAGATTTTGGGGCCATTCAGGCGCAACCGGTCGGGACGCCGGACAAGGGACAGACCATGAATGAACTGGCGACGCTGCGGCAGGTTCTTCCTGCTGCCACCTCTGACACAGAGGCTCTTCCGCACAACATCGAGGCCGAACAACAGCTTCTCGGCGCTATCCTGACCAACAACGAGGTCTATGACCGCATCGCTTCCGTGGTCAAACCCGACCATTTCTTTGACCCGGTTCACCAGCGCATCTTTGAACGCGCTGCGGCCCGCATCCAGAAGAATGCCTTGGCCAGCCCGGTGACGATGAAGCCGTTTTTCGAGGACGATCAGGGCCTGAAAGAGCTTGGCGGCCCGGCCTATCTGGTGCGTCTGGCCGGGGCCGCGATCTCGGCCTATGCCGCCCGCGACTATGCCCAGATGATTTATGACCTCGCCGTGCGGCGCGAATTGATCGGTCTTGGCCGCGACATCTCGGCCAAGGCGCAAAAAGTCGAAGTGGACAGCGAGCCCCGCGAACAGATCATCGAGGCCGAACAGCGCCTTTACAAGCTGGGCGAACAAGGCGTGGCCGAACGCGGCTTTCAAAGCTTTCTGAAGGCCGTGACCGATGCCGTGAACATGGCCAACGCCGCCTATCAGCGCGAAGGGGGTCTTGCCGGCGTGTCGACCGGCCTTGCCGATCTCGACAAGAAACTCGGCGGCCTGCATCCCTCCGACCTTCTCATCCTCGCCGGCCGCCCTTCCATGGGCAAGACCTCTTTAGCCACCAACATCGCCTTCAACATTGCCAAGGCCTACAAGCGCGGCATGACCCATGAAGGCGTCGAGGGGGCCGTTGAAGGCGGCGTTGTAGGCTTTTTCTCGCTCGAGATGAGTGCCGAACAACTTGCTGCCCGTATCTTGTCCGAAGCGTCCGAAGTGCCCTCCGAGCAGATCCGCCGCGGCGACATGACAGAACAGGAGTTTCGCCGCTTCGTCGAGGCGGCCAAGGCGCTGGAATCCTGCCCGCTCTACATCGACGACACGCCCGCACTGCCGATCTCTCAGGTCGCCGCCCGGGCCCGCCGCCTCAAACGCACCCAGGGGCTCGATGTGCTGATCATCGACTACCTGCAGCTTCTCAAAGGGTCCTCCAAGGAGAATCGCGTGCAGGAGGTTTCCGAGATTACCCAAGGTCTCAAGGCGATAGCCAAGGAACTTAACATCCCGGTCATTGCCCTGTCGCAGCTGTCGCGTCAGGTCGAAAGCCGCGAGGACAAGCGCCCGCAGCTTTCGGACCTGCGCGAATCCGGCTCGATCGAGCAGGACGCCGATGTCGTGATGTTCGTCTACCGCGACGAATACTACAAGGAACGCGAAAAGCCGGGCGATCATGAACTGGAAAAGATGGCCCAATGGCAGCAGATCATGGAACAGGCCCATGGCAAGGCCGAGCTCATCATCGGCAAGCAGCGCCACGGCCCGATCGGCACGGTGGAACTTGCCTTCGAGGGCCGCTTCACCCGCTTCTCCAACCTCGTGCGGCCATGGCAGCAGGACGGTACCGACGGGCGGTTCTGACCTGTCCCGGACGGCGGTGCGTGACCTTGTTCAAGTGATGCGGATCGGGTCCCTCAACAGCCTCAGCCCGTTCAGCACCACCAACAACGTGCCGCCCTCGTGTCCCACAACGGCAAGCGGCAGCGGCAGTTCAAAGAACAGTCCTCCCACCACCAGCACCATCATGGCACCGATTGCAAAGAACAGGTTCTGCTTGATGATCGCCGCCGTGCGCCGGGCAAGACGATGTGCCATCGCCAGCCGCCCCATATCCTCGCTCAGCAGCGCCACCTCTGCGGCCTGCAGCGCCACTTCGCTGCCCGCCGCGCCCATCGCGATCCCGACATCCGCCCGCGCCAGCGCCGCCGCGTCGTTTACTCCGTCGCCAACGAATGCCACCCGGCCCTTCGCGGCCAGATCACCGACCAACCGCACCTTGTCTTCGGGCATCAGCCCGGCGTGAACCTCGTCCGCCGCAAAGCCCAGACTCTGCCCGATTCTCAGCGCCACCTCGCTGCGGTCGCCGGTCATCATGACGATCTGCCCGACACCGGCTGTCCGCAGCGCCGCTATTCCGTCCGCAGCCGTGGCCCGCGGCGCGTCCGCCACCGTGACCGCGCCGATCAACCGGTCGCCGCGCCCCAGATGCACCACGGTCTCGGCCCCTTCCGTCATCCGTGCCATTGCCGCCAGCCCCGACCCGGCCGCCATCCGCGCCACCATCCGCTCATTGCCAGCCCAAAGCTGCCCCCGCGCGTCCTGCCCGGTGATCCCCTCGCCCGGCCATGCCGTAACGCCCGTCACGGCTGCCGGCTCCACCCCGAGGGACCGGCCATGGCGCAGCACGGCGCCGGCGATATGATGCTCCGAATGGGCCTCGATGCCCGACAACAGCGCCAGAACCTCGGCCTCGCTCACCCCGTCCAGCGCCACCAAGCCGGTAACTTCCGCCCGCCCCGTGGTCAGCGTGCCGGTCTTGTCAAAGGCAAAGGCGCGTACCTCGGCCAGCATCTCCAGCGCGGCACCGCCCTTGAACAACACCCCCCCCCGCGCGGCCGAGGACAATGCCGACAGGATCGCCGCCGGCACCGAAATGACCACGGCGCACGGGCTGGCCGCCACCAGCACCGTTGCCGCCCGGTAAAGTGCCAACTCCAGGGTCCAACCCAGCAACATCAGGCCCGCAAAGACCGCGACCGAGCCCACCAGCACCAGCATGGTGTACCGCGCACCAAACCATTCCGAGAACCGCTCCGATGGCGCACGCGTTGCCTGCGCTTCGGTGACCAGCTTGATCATCCGCGCCACAGTGCTGTCCGCCAGCGGGCGCAGCACTTCCATGGTCAGCACGCCGTGCAGGTTCACCGTCGCCTCGTGCAGCAACTCGCCCACGGTCTTGGCCACCGGCACGGCCTCGCCGGTGATCGTGCTCTCATCCACCTCGCCTTCGCCCTCCAGCACCCGCCCGTCCACCGGCACCCGCGCGCCCGGCCGCAACACCAGCCGGTCGCCCTTGACCAGCGCCGCGACAGCCACCTCCTCAAGACTGCCGTCGGGACGCAGGCGCAGCGCATGATCCGGTCGCAGCGCCATCAACGCCTCGAGCGCCCGCCGCGCCCGCCCCATCGCCCGATGCTCCAACGTACCCGACAACGAGAACAGCGCCAGCAGAACCGCCCCTTCAAGGGCCGCGCCGACCGCCGCCGCCGCAACGGCCGCGATGACCATCAGCATGTCGATGTCCAGCCGCGCGCGCCCGAACAACTCCTTCAGCGCCACCCACGCCGACGGCACCCCTCCCGCCACAAAGGCCAGCCCCAACCCGCTCTGGACGGCGATCAGTGGCAGCGGCATGCCATAGCGGTCGACCAAACCCACGCCGAGGCCCAGAATGGTCAGCGCGGTCAGCGCGATATCCGGGTTGTGCTCATGCACAGCCGCCGTCGCACCGTCATGGTCATGGTCATGTCCCGCCATTGCCGGCCCCCTTTGCGCCGACCCTTCCCCATGTTGGCGCGACACGCAAGCCGACACCCCCCTTGGCAAGCGGCTTTTCCCCCGTCAGCATGTCGCAGCCCCAAGAAGGAGAATTCCCATGGACCTGGACCTCAAGGACAAGGTCGTGATCGTCACCGGTGGCGGGGCCGGGATCGGTGCGGCCATTTCGCTGACACTGGCCGAGGAAGGCGCCGTGCCGGTCATCTTCGCCCGCCGCGCGCCCGACCCGTCCCTGCTCGCCCGCCTCACCGCCCTCAGCCCCCGCGCGGGCTGGGTGCAGGCGGACCTGTCGCGCGACGCGGAGTGCACCCTTGCCGTCGCCGCCGCACAGACGCGCTGGGGCCGCATCTACGGCCTTGTAAACAACGCAGGCCGCAATGACGGCGTGGGTCTTGACGCCGGCCCCGCTGCCTTCCGCGCCTCACTCGATCAGAACCTCTTGCATTCCTATACCCTGCTCCACCTCCTGCAGGACGACATCAAGGCCTCCTCAGGGGCCGTCGTGAACATCTCGTCGAAAACCGCCGTGACCGGTCAAGGCCAGACCTCGGCCTATGTCGCCGCCAAAGCTGCCCAGCTTGGCCTGACCCGCGAATGGGCCGCAGCCCTCGCGCCCTGGGGTGTGCGCGTCAACGCCGTGATCCCGGCCGAGGTGATGACGCCCATGTACGCCGACTGGCTCAAGACCTTCCCCGACCCCGAGGCGCAACTGAAAACCATCACCGCCCGCATCCCGCTTGGCCACCGCATGACGCTGGACACCGAAATCGCCGCCGCCGTTGCCTTCGTCCTGTCGCCCCGCTCGGCCCACACCACCGGCCAATGGCTCTATGTCGACGGCGGCTACACCCATCTCGACCGGGCGATCGGCAGCTAAGCACAGGGGGCAGACCCCGGTCTTCCGATGGTCCGAGCGTTCAAAGTGCGGACGAAACTGCCGTTTGCTTCAGTCGGTCAGCTTCCGCCCGCGGCCGCCGCAGGACCGACGTGGAGGGCGGAAAGCGGCCCTTCAAACGTATTACCCTAACGCCATGGCCCTCGGCACGGGCCACTTCTGTGTATCGAAAGAGACCTTTCCATGGCGTCGACAACAGGCTGGGCGTAAGGAGCCAGAAGCCAGCCCAAAATGTCGGCTCCGCCTTCACCTCTGACCGAAGCCGCTCTGCATGAAGAACGGGAGGTCAGGCTGCCATGCCGCGATCCCGGTTGCATCTGAGCGATCAAGGCCACTGTCCCGAACCACCTTCGCCGAGACGGACGCTAGTTTGCAACGTGAGGCGTGCGCCAATTCAGCCCTGTGCAGAAAGGTGCGGGCTGCACTGGGGACCGCCGCGATCCAGGTTATGATGTGCCCCAGCATTTCCTTCGGCGTTGCTGGGGTATCATTGTTCTCGGATGTATGGGCAATGGCATGTCTCCGGTTTTGCGTTCTGTGCCTCTGCAAGGTGCTTTGGATGAAATGACCGTACACCCGTGACCCTGTCGCCGCTTGAGGGCTGGCTGAGGATTGGTTGAGCGACGGATGCGGATTTGCTAGGCTTGGGCATGAAGCTTCAATTTGACCCATTTGAACTCGATACTGATCGCGCCGAGCTTCGGACGGTGTCCGGACCTGTCAAGCTTGAACCCAAGGTCTTCAGACTGCTGTGCCTGCTGGTCGAGAACAACGAACGGGTCATCACCAAGGAAGAAATGATCGCGGTGGTCTGGGCCGGGCGTTTCATTTCGGACGCGGCTGTCTCGACTGCGTTGAAGGCCGTTCGCAGGGCACTCGGGGATGATGGGGACACACAAAGTTTCATCCGTACCATTCGCGGCATTGGCCATCGTTTTGTCGCGCCAGTAAGGATCAGACCGACAGAAATCAGCGTGGTCGTCCGGGCATCTGAAGCAGAACGATCTGTTGCAATGGACGGACGCGGTGAACGGCCAACCCTTGCGGTGCTGCCGTTTGGCCGGACCGGTTTGCCAGATGCCTTTGCAAGCCTGAGCGATGCGATCCCTGCGGACATCATTTCTTCACTGGCCCGCCTGCGCTGGTTGCGTGTGATCGCGCGCGAATCCACATTCCGGTTCCGAAATACCGATGTGGACCTTGCCGGACTGCACAGCGTTCTCGGGGCGAGCTATTGCCTTTCCGGTCGCGTCGAACTTTTCGGCAC
>JANMCI010000334.1:0-5285 GCA_031361245.1 Rhodobacterales bacterium | reverse complement strand
ACCATCCGCCACGAGGGGCTGACCGGCCGTCAATTGCGCATGGCCCGCAGGCTTTCCCAGAAGCACGGCCTGCCCGCCACCTCCGACTTTGACGCCGTGCGCCTGCTGCGCGCTGCCGGGATCGACCCGTTCCAGCGCTCGGCCCTGCTGGAACTTGTCGCGGGTGGCGACGACGACGATGACGCGGCGGCGACACCCCTGCGCGACTCGACCGCGCTGACCGTTGCGACCGATCCGAACCGCCTGCCGCAAATCGTCAAATCCGTGCCGCTGCCCTCCACCGAGGTGCGGGCCGAGGAAACGCATGCCCAGGAAGTGCGGCGCATTCAGGCTGAAATCGTCGCCCGCAGGCGTCGCAAGCTGACCCTGATGTGGACCAAGATCGCGGTTTTCGTCTTGTTGCCGACCTTTGTGGCTGCCTGGTATTACTATCTGGTTGCCACGCCGATGTATTCCACGCGGACCGAATTCGTCATCCAGCAGGCCACCGCATCGTCCGCCGTCTCCAGCCTGTTCACTGGCACGTCTTTCGCCACATCCCAGGATTCTGTCGCGGTGCAGGGCTATCTTCAATCCCAGGACGTGATGCAGTTGCTCGACAGGGATTCGGGGTTTCGCAAGCACTTCTCTGACCCCTCGATCGACCCCATTCAGCGCCTTGCGCCGGACGCGAACAATTCTGCGGCCTATGCGCTTTACAAGAAGGTCGCCAAGATCTCGTATGATCCGACCGAAGGCATCATCAAGATGGAAGTGTCGGCGACCGATCCTGCGAAGGCGGTCGAATTCTCGCGGGCGCTGCTGAAATACGCGGAAACGCGCGTCGATCAGTTGACGGCGCGCCTGCGCGGCGATCAGGAGAAAAGTGCGGCGCAAAGTTTTGCCGATGCGCAGGCAAATCTTGAATTGTCCCAGCGCCGGTTGGTCGAGCTTCAGCAGAAGTTCAAGACTTTCAACTCCGAAGTCGAGGCCGGGATGATCACCTCCCAAATCGGGTCGCTTGACGTCCAACTCACGCAAGAGAAGCTGTCGCTGGCCCAGATGGAAGCGAACGCCAATCCCAACAAGGCTCGCATGGATCCGGTCAAGGCCCGCATTGGCGTGCTCGAAGGTCAGATCGCCGACCTGCGGCGAAAATTGACGGAAAGCGGGTCGGGCGGCCCTTCGGTTGCAGCCGTGCAAAGTGAGCTGGTCATGGCGCAGGCCGATGTGACGACGCGGCAGATGATGCTCGCGCAGGCGACGTCGGCCATGGAAACCTCGCGGATCGAGGCGAACCGCCAGACCCGCTACCTTGAGGTTTCGGTGCAGCCGGTGGCAGCGGATGACCCGTCCTACCCACGGGCCTTTGAAAACACCATCGTGGTGATGTTGATCTTTGGTGGCATCTATCTGATGGTCTCGATGACCATCGCGATCCTGCGAGAGCAGGTTTCCAACTAAAGCGGTTTGCGTTTTATCCGGCGTCATGGCATCGCAAAGAGGTCAGCCTTGGGTCGTGCTGCGATTCAGGCTTCCTCCTAACCGGTCAGGACGGCGCCATGATGAAAGACGTGCAAATCGGCAATCTCACGGTGTCCAATGACCGGCCGTTGCTGGTGATCGCTGGCCCCTGCCAACTTGAAAGCTTGACCCATGCCCAGATGATCGCCGGGCACATGGCAGAGGTATGCCGTGCCGCTGGGGCGCAATATGTCTTCAAGGCCAGCTATGACAAGGCCAACCGCACCTCGCTCAAAGGCAGGCGCGGCCTTGGCATGGAGGGCGGGCTCAAGGTGCTCGAGGCCGTGCGCGCCATGGGCATGCCGGTGCTGACCGACATCCACGACATCGAACAGGCCTATGCAGCGGCGGCGGTGGTCGATGTCATCCAGATCCCGGCCTTTCTGTGCCGTCAGACCGACCTTTTGATCGCTGCGGGCGAAACCGGTGCCGTCGTCAACATCAAAAAGGGCCAGTTTCTCGCCCCTGAAGGCATGGCGAATGTGGCCGACAAGGTCGCCTCGACCGGCAACGAGAATATCCTGCTGACCGAACGCGGCGTGAGTTTTGGCTACAACGCCCTTGTGGCCGACATGCGGTCGCTGCCGATCATGGCGCGCACCGGCTATCCAGTGATCATGGACGCCACCCATTCCGTGCAGCAGCCCGGCGGCAAGGGCGACAGCACGGGCGGACAGCGCGAATTCGCCCCCGTCATGGCGCGCTGCGCCGTCTCGCTTGGCATCGCCGGGGTCTTCATTGAAACGCATGAGGACCCCGACCGCGCCCCGTCAGACGGCCCGAACATGATACCGCTTGACCAGATGGCAGCCCTTATCGACAGCCTCATGCGGTTTGACCGCCTCGCCAAACAGAATCCGCTGCGCCCGTAGGTCGGGGTTCACCCCGACTCTGGCCAACCATGGTTAACAGTTCCTGAACGAAAACCGCCATAACACTGTAAAAACAAAGCCGTACTAAAGTGTCCACACGCGGACACCTCAAATCACCTGCCCCGCCACCCAGCCCGATGACCACGCCCACTGAAAGTTGTAGCCCCCCAGCCAACCCGTGACATCCACCACCTCTCCGACGAAATACAGCCCCGGCACGCCCTTCGCCTCCATCGTCCGCCCGTCCAGCGCGTCCGTGTCGACCCCGCCCAGCGTGACCTCCGCCGTGCGGTAGCCTTCCGAGCCGACCGGCATCAACTCCCAGTCCGCAACCTTGCGCGCGACCGCCTCCAGCCGCGCCGCCGACTGCTCGGCCAACGGCCCGGTCAGGCCGGAAACCGTCTCGACATGCCGCGCCAACCGCTCGGGCAGCACCCCGGCCAAGGCCGTGCGCAGCGCCTGTCGCCCGGACGCCGCCTTGGCCTCCTTCAGATGCCGCGCCACGTCCAGACCGGGCGCCATGTTCAACCGCACTGCCTGCCCCTCGCGCCAATAGTTCGATATCTGCAGCACCGCCGGGCCCGACAACCCACGGTGGGTGAACAGCACCGCCTCCTCAAACCCGGTCCGCCCGCAACTGACCCGCCCCGCCAGCGCCACTCCGGCCAAGGGCACCATCCATGCCAATTCCTGCTCGGCAAAGGTCAGGGGCACAAGTCCCGGCCGGGTCTCGATGAGGGGCACCCCGAGGCTCTCCGCCACCCGGTAGCCAAACCCCGTGGCCCCCATCTTCGGGATCGACTTGCCTCCGCTTGCCACCACCAGCGACCGCGACCGAACCACGCCCCGGGCCGTGCCGACCTCGAACCCCGACGCGCCGCGCCGGACCTCGCCCACCTCGCATGCCAGCCACAGCGTAACCCCCGCCGCAGCCATGTCGGCCAGCAGCATCTCCACCACCTGACGGGCTGACCCGTCGCAAAAGAGCTGCCCCAGCGTCTTTTCGTGCCACGCAATCCCCGCCCGGTCGATCCGCGCCACAAAGTCCCATTGGCTGTAGCGCTTCAGCGCCGACACCGCGAAACGCGGGTTGCGTGACAGGAATCGGTCGGCCGCTATCCCGGAGTTGGTGAAGTTGCACCGCCCCCCGCCCGAGATGCGGATCTTCTCACCCGCCGCTGCCCCGTGCTCGACAACCAGAACGCGTCGCCCGCGCCGCCCGGCCTCGATCGCGGCAAACATGCCCGCCGCCCCGGCTCCGATGATGATGCAGTCAAAGCTTTCCATGGCCCCGAATAGCCCGGCCTCCCCAAGGGCGCAACGTTGCACGGGAAATTCCGGGAAATCCCTCTTGCAGCCCCCAAGATCAGCGGCTAAACACCGCGCCAGTTGGGGCGTCGCCAAGCGGTAAGGCATCGGTTTTTGGTACCGACATTCGGAGGTTCGATCCCTCCCGCCCCAGCCAACTATCTTCAGGACATGACAGGCGGTGGACCGGAGTTGCCGTTTTATCAGTCGTTTCAATCGCTCTTAGGAAGCTGACTGTAGTTGGCAGTGAGTTCAGGCGCGACGAGGTGGTGCGAAAGTGCCCCAACGGGTGCCCCACAGTTTGGGCCGGTTGCGGGACTTGAGGGACCTGCAAAAACAAGTCCCCGCAGGCCAGCGCCACGTGTCAAAGCAGATCGAAATCCACACCATTGGCACCAAAGTTTCTTTCGTCCATCATGTTGTCGCCCCGACTGCCGATCTCGAGATGCTCCGGGTTGATACATCGTCTGTTGTTACACCGGTGACGAACCACGTCGTCATAGCTGGCAACAGTTTGCCTCAGCACGCAATAAATGAAGCGATAAGCTGCCACCTGCCCGTCCTCTGAAGCGCGTCTTCTTGGCTCCAAGCGTCTCCGTTTCAATGCAGCCCGTGTCCTGTCGCAATCCTGCGGCTAACAGGAAGTCGGCCCGCGAACGGGCCTCTTCGTAGTGATTAGCCAACACGTCGGCCAGCCAAGCTTCAGACTGATCTACAAGCACAAAAGTCATATCAGGTCGACCTGCTTCCCTTTGAAACTGAAATGATCAAGGTGGTCCAAGAGCTTTTCCTCGTACCCGTCTGGTCCGGAAATCTTGCCATTCTGAACGATATATCCGGGACGAACCCAGAGGTGACGCCCGTAGTCGACCTTTCCCCACTTGACCTCCCGCTTCGTCCAGCCAAGGTCAGACATCAGGTGCTTCGTCGTGTTGATATTGGCCTTGAGCTTGTCAGTGATAATATCGACGACTTCTGCTTCGGGGATAGCGTTCCTCCCATGTTGATCTAGATGCTCTTTCAATTGATCGAGGATCGTAGCCCGACCGTTACCGAAGATGCGCCGCATGATCTCGGTCCCTTGTGACTCGACATTGAGCGTCTTGGCAGAGAAGTCCGTAGGCAGAACCCGCCCCATCAAGGCGTTGTACAGTTTCGCGATGTTCGTCGGATCCTCACTCCACGTCTCCAACCGACCGACCAACGCAGCGAATTCAGAGCCACGCGGCCCCTTAGCAAACCCGTCATGGTCGATTTCGACAATGTACCAACGCCGGTCCTCAGGCTCGATCCAGAAGGGTGGGTGATTGCTGGTCAGGACCATGCAAACGCGCTGCTCGACCCGCTCCGTCTCGCGTCCTTTGGCCTCACCAGCAGTGGTTTTGTCGGTGACATAAGTCTTGAGTGTGTTGGCATCCCCAGAACCGGGCCGTAGGTTCACCTCCTCACAGATGATCAGCTTGCTCCGAAGCACGGTCAGATTGAAGCGCCCCGTCAGCTTATCGACATTGTTTTGCGTGATCGAGTTTGCCTCGATCGAAGGTTCCGGCGCCACAGCGGTCGTGTCCGTACGCGATCGGGTGACGATTCAACTCGACAACG
>JANMCI010000313.1:0-18452 GCA_031361245.1 Rhodobacterales bacterium | reverse complement strand
AAGTGCCGTCGCGCCAATGGTACTCCGTCTCAAGACGTGGGAGAGTAGGTCACCGCCAAACCTAGAAAAAAGCCCAAATCCCTCAATGCGATCATCAAAAACAAATCAGCCTCCGCAGAAATGCGGAGGCCGTTTGCGTTCAAAATAAAACAGAATTTGGGGCCTTTCATCACTGCTCCATCTGTAGGATCAATGTCCGGACAACTGCCCAGACAGGATTGAACGCCATGCCGCACGCGACCATCGGAATCATCGGAACCGGCAACATCTCGGAGGCCTACCTCAAGGGCGCCGCGACGTTTCCGGGCATCAGGATCGTCGCCTGTGCTGATGTGAATGCGGCCGCAGCCCGAGCCAAGGCGGAAACGTGGGGAATCGAGGTGCTGGAGGTTGACGCCCTGTTGGCAGATCCGCGCATCGACATCGTGTTGAATCTGACCACCCCCCAGCATCATGTGGCCGTGGGTCTGCGGGCCCTCGCAGCCGGCAAGCACGTCTATTCCGAAAAGCCCTTGGGCATTTCCTTGGCCGAGGCTCGCAAACTGGTCGACGCTGCGAAAGCCGCCGGCAGGCGCGTGGGGTCGGCGCCTGACACGTTCCTTGGCGGCTCGCATCAGACCGCAAGGGCCGCAATCGACGGCGGGGCCATCGGTGAAGTTGTTGCGGGGTCATGTTTCATGATGGTGCCGGGCCACGAGATCTGGCACCCCAATCCCGATTTCTACTATCAGCCCGGCGGAGGGCCGATGCTGGACATGGGCCCCTATTACCTGACCTGTCTGGTCAACATGCTGGGGCCGGTTCGATCGGTGATGGGGGCGGCCAAAGCGGCCTATGCGCAGCGGACCATCGGGTCCGGGCCGCGGGAGGGGCAGAGCTTTGAGGTGACGGTGCCGACGCATATTTCGGGACTGCTGGAATTCGAAAATGGGGCCGCGGTAACGATCACCACCAGTTTCGACGTCTGGAAGCATACGCACAATCATATTGAGCTTTATGGCCGCAAGGGCTCAATGGTGGTGTCTGACCCCAACCAGTTTGAGGGCGAGATCCAGGTCTCGGACAAGCGCGGAGACTGGACGGCGGTTCCGCAGGCGCATCGTTACGGGGATGGCAACTACCGCATTCTGGGGCTGGCCGAGATGGCCGGCGCCATTGCCGAAGGCCGGCCGCATCGTGCAAGTCTGGAACTGGCACTGCACGTGTTGGAGATCATGGAAACCATTGGAGTATCCGCAGAAACTGGCCGGAAGGTAGAATTGGTGCATGGCTGCGTGCGACCGGCGGCGCTGCTGGCAGGCGCGGATCATGGTTTCCCGGCCTGACCTCAACGCGTCTGGTTGCGAAAGACGCGGGTGCCAAGCCACAGGCTGATCAGCAGAAGTGCGACCGACAGTCCGAAGCCGAGGGCGACTGAAAAGCTGGCAATCTCGCCCCGGAACACGGCGCGCAGGCCGTCGACCATGTGCTTGAAGGGGCTGATGTCGGACAGGCGTTGCAGCCAGAGGGGGGCAAGCGTCATCGGCAGGAGGATGCCGGAGAGCAGCATGATCGGCAGCGCCAGCGTGTTGATCAAGGGCGCGAAGGCATCTTCGGATTTCATCATCAGGCCCGCCGCATAGGACAGCGCCGAGAAGGAAGCACCAAGAGTGCCGACAAGGAAGATCGCCAGCAGAACGGCGGCAAACGGCACGCGCAGGCCGAAAAGCATGGCTGCGCCGATGAGCAGAGCCGCCTGCACGACCAACACCACCACATCGCGCAATACACGGCCAAGGATCAAGGTGGACCGCGCGGCCGGCGTGACCATCATGCGGTCGATCACCCCTTCGCGCCATTCCGAAATGATGGCAAAGCCGACAAAGGCACCTCCAAAGATGCCAAGCTGAACCAGAAGGCCCGGCACCAGAACGCGCCAGGCATCACCGGGCGGAAAGCCCGGCAGTTGGGTCATCGGCAACAGCAGCGGTCCGAAAAGGGCAAGATAGAGAATTGGCTGCATCAATCCGATGATGACCCAAGCCGGGTTTCTGAGCGAGAGCACCAGGGCGCGGTGAAAGATCACATAAGTATCGCGGGCATAGGACATGGCGGGCCTTTCAGTCGCGCAGGGTGCGGCCGGTGAGGGAGAGGAAAACATCGTCCAGCGTCGGTTTGGCCGTCTCAACGCCGATCGGATCGATGGCTTGCGCGGAAAGTTCGCGCAACAGGCCGGGCAGGGCGGTCGCTGCATTGGGCACCTGCAGGCGCAGCATGTTGCCCTCGGTGTTCAGATTGGCGGCATCCTCAAGGGTTGCGGCCACGCGCGCAGCGGCTTGCGCGTCGGCCTCGGTCCGCAGGGTCAAGGTCACGGCATCGCCGCGCAGCTTGGCTTTCAGTGCCGCAGAGGTGCCCTCACCCACGATCTGCCCCTTGTCGATGATCAGCAGCCGGTCTGACAGGGCATCGGCCTCGTCCAGATAATGCGTGGTCAGAAACACGGTCGTCCCGAAGCGGTCGCGCAGGCTGCGGATATGGGTCCAGAGATTGGCGCGCGACTGTGGGTCAAGTCCGGTGGAAGGTTCGTCGAGGAAGACCAGTTCCGGCTGGTGAAGCAGCCCCATGACGATATCCAGTCGGCGCCTTTGGCCGCCCGAAAGCGAGCCTGTGGTACGCGTCCAGACCCCGTTCAGATCCAGCGCAGCCAGCAGATCTTGCCCGCGCCGGGCCGCCTCAGCCTTGTTGAGGCCGAACAGCTGGCCCTGCGAAGTGATCTCCAACCCGACTTGCGCCTCCCGCGCGGTGGACCCGGACTGCGAAACATAGCCGATGCGGCGCCGAACCCCGACAGGATCACGGCGCAAGTCGCAGCCCGCCACCGTCGCCTCGCCGGAGGTCGGTTGCAGCAGCGTGCAAAGCATTTTGAGGGTGGTGGATTTGCCCGCGCCATTGGGGCCGAGAAAACCAAGGATTTCGCCGCGGGCCACGGTCAGATCAACGCTCTGGACAGCCTGGATTATCTGCTTGCGCGCAACGAATTTTCGCGACAGGCCACGCGCCTCGATCGCCAGATCGGTCATCTTGAGGCCCCCGTCCCTTTTGATCGCGTGCCACCCTAGGAACCGGGCCGCACCCATGTCAACCGACGACGGCTTTGCGTCGGGGAAAACAACGATGACCCGGCGGGGCAGGCAGTGGAGCCCGCCACAAAGGTGCGCGCTCCGACGCATTCGACCGGTCGTTCCGGCAACCTCGGGTCAGCCATTCCGGGGTCACCGGCCACCTGAGGACGTTGCCGCATAGGCATGGTTCTTGACGTCAGGCACTTTGGCGCCCGTCAACCTTTTCGGAAGGGCAGCCGCTCCTTTGCATCGAATGACCTTCGCGTTTGAGGCGATGGGCGTTGTGGACCAGCCGGCCGAGGGTCGCATCGGCAAATGTGGGTTCGTCGATCATGGCGTGCCACGCAATGGCCGGCAATTGGCCGGTGATCCGGATTGACCCGCGGTGCCTCGATGGCTCCATCTTCAGGATCGAATGGACCGAAGAGCAGGGCTCCACACATCGGTGGATTCCATGCCCGACGCCTGGGCTGGAAGAGAATTCCCGCGTCGATGATCTACTGGCCTGACGCCGCATGGCTTGATCCTGCGCATCGTCAGTCCCTTCATGGGGCGGCTCGCTCTGGTGAAAAGAGAGAGCCCGGCCCGCCACAGGACTGCCCGGCAGCGTCACATCCTCGCCCAGACAGGGTGGCCGGACGGCCCGGATTGAGCCCGCAAAAGTAATGGGGACACTCGCCTGGACCACGATGTGCGCTGAAGTGAGCTCCTGGCGTTGCAGAACACGGATGTCCATTTCAAGACAACAGTGGCAGTCCGGATCAGCCGGATGAGCCGATGTCAGGGGTGACACAAATGGCAAAGCATGACCCGCGTCATAACCGACGCAGCGTATGAGGGAAGCTGAGCGACCGGGCTTCAGTTTATGGAACGCAAGTAATTGAAAATAAATAATAATCTAAAGTTGCTTTTTCCGGCGAATCGGGTTGTGTTCCCAATTTGCGGGGTCTATATCCAGCCCATCAGTGTCGCGGGGTGGAGCAGCCCGGTAGCTCGTCAGGCTCATAACCTGAAGGCCGCAGGTTCAAATCCTGCCCCCGCAACCAAATTATCTAACCTTTCCAAATGATTAGAATCCGACAAAAACACTTGTGTATAGCACCTGCTGTTTTACCTCAACGCCACCTCAACGTTTGACGAGTCGCAGCTGAAAAGCGGGGACTTTTTGATTCTGGCCTAGCCAAAAGGGCTGTGGCAGCATCGCGCCATGAGCGAGTTCCGCACGCTTCCCGATGACCATCTCGACCTTGCGCACTCGCCGCTTTTGCGAGCGGCTTTGCTGACGCTGCGGCATGCGCAGGAGCATGGGGCAATCGGGTTGACCAAAACCAAAGCGTTCAAGCGCGTCTTCGTTCATTGGTAAGCGGGAAGCTAGGGCCGTTCAGGCTTGATAATTCCACGGCATGAGGGCGTCGAGCTTTGCGTTTGGCCATTTGCCGGCGATGCGCTCGAGTGTCTGGGTCAACCATGCTGCGGGGTCGACGGCGTTCATCTTGCAGGTCTGCAAGAGTGTGGCGATGGTCGCCCATGTCCGGCCGCCGCCGTCCGAGCCGGCGAACAGGCTGTTCTTTCTCGTGATGGTCTGGGGTCTGATGGCGCGCTCGACGATGTTTGAGTCGAGTTCGATCAGGCCATCTTTGAGGAAGCGCTCGAAGATCTCCCGTCGAGCGATGGCATAGCGCAGGGCCTCGGCCAGTTTCGATTTCCCCGAGATGCGCGGCAGCGTCTTCTGCCAGAGGGTGAACAGTTCGGCAACGATTGGCGCCAAGACGGCCTGGCGGGCGGCGGCACGTGCTTCGGGGCTTTTCCCGCGAACTTCGGCCTCCAGCTTCCACAGATCGGCCAGCCACATCAGCTCGACATTGGGACCGGCTTCACCTTCCAAGCGACGGCTGGAAGGGATCCGGTTCAGATAACCGTAGATGAAAAGCTTGAGCAGCACAGCTGGATGATAGCTTGGCCGCCCGGTGCGTGCGGCGACATGGCGTTGAAATCCAAGCGTCGTCAGATCGAGCTGATCAACAAACAGATCGACAACGCGCGCAACGTGATCTTCCCCGATCCAGTCGTCCAACCGCGCTGGGAAAAGCGTCGTCTGATCTCGGCTGACACCCCCGATGAAACCTGCCATGCAATGCCTCCCAACCATGCCTAAGCATAGCATAAATCAGAGTTTTTACACAGCCTCGGCCCAGAGCGGAACTTGACTCGCCTCGCAACGAAAAACAGAGTCAGGTCAATGTGAGCGCGGAAAAGGCGCGCTGCTGGTCACGTCGCTTCGCCAGAAACGCAGTGTTTGTCTTATGACCATGTGGCCACTGCAGCGTTACAGTACGACCACTCTTGAAAGGTTGGCCGGGGCGTCGGGGTTCTTTCCACGCCGCATCGCGGTGGCGAAGGCGAACAGTTGTATCGGAAGCATCAGGGCCGCTGCGGCGGCTTCACCAGAGACAATGCCCTTGGGCCGCAAAGACAGATGTGCGGTGTCTGCATAGGCAGCGGCATCCGGTCCGATTGCGATAAGCGTCACCCCCTGGGCCCTCAGGTCCCTCGCCAGTGCAAGACCCTGCGCCTGGTCCGACAGGGTGAACAGCGTCACCACAGTATCGTCATTGGCGCAGGCCTTCGGTCCGTGCCGATAGTCCAGGCTGTAGTAAGCCTCGCTGGTGGCCACTGCCATTTCCTGGATCTTTAGCGCCGATTCTTGCGTCAAGGGATGCTGCGGCCCGCTGCCGAGAAAAACGAACCGGTCATAAACCCTCGCCCCCGCCAGCTGGCGCAAGGCCGGAGCTTCGGCCAGCATGGCCCGCCCCGCCTCGGGCAGCGCGCACAGTTCGGCCCGGTCGGCTTCGGTGCCGAACATCCATTGCGCTGCGATCAGCATCGAGGTGAAGGAACGCAGCATCACCAGTCCCTCCTCGTGGCCTTCTGAGATCAGGAGCTGGTGATCCACCTGCTGCATAAGCTCCGATCTGACCGTGCAGCTGACGCCGAGCAAGTCAAAGCCCGCCTTTTTCAGGATGTGATTGGCGAGAAGCAATTCGCTCGACCGGCCCGAACGGCTGAAGCCGATGGCCAAACGGCGCAAAGATGAGGGGCGCGAGGGGAACGGGTCCAGCATCACCTCGCAAGAGGCGACAGCCTGCGCCCGCCAGCCCCGGCGGCACATCCAGTCGGCCACCGCCCGCGCGAGGTAATAGGATGTGCCCGATCCCAGCAACAGGAATTCGTCATACTGTGCCGGGTCAACCGGCAGAACCAGTGACCCCGATTGCAGGCGGCCGATCAGGGCGGTCCATGCCTCAGGTTGGCTGTTCAGCTCGGCCCAGGTGATTTCTCCGGTCATCTGCGCGCGTCCTTTGGCCGTTGCCGCGGAATATTGAAGGCATTCGGTGCCGCCTCGCCCGCCAGCACCGCCAGCGCATTGCGCACCGCCGTCACGGCGGCGTCCGACTTGGCGTTGTGGGTCAGCCCGGCCTGGTGCGGGGTCAGAATGACGTTCTCCAGCGCGAAGAACGGGCTGGTCGTCAGGGGTTCGCGTTCAAAGACATCCAGCGCCGCCCCGGCGATCCGCCCCTCGGACAAAGCATCAATCAGGGCGCCTTCATCCACCAACTCGCCCCGCGCGATGTTGACGAGGTAGGCGTGCTTCTGCATCCGTGCAATCTGCACCGCGCCGACGATGTGCCGGGTCGAGGCATTCAAAGAGGCGAAGATGCTCACCACATCCGACCGCGCCATCACCTCGTCGAGCGGCAGGTAGGTGATGCCAAGTTCTGCCGCGACCACCGGGTCCGGGGTGCGGGTGTGGCAGATGATGTTCATGCCGAAGGCCTTGGCCCGGCGCGCGGCCGCCCGGCCGATCTGGCCAAGGCCGATCATGCCAAAGGTGGCGCCCCAGATGTCCATCGAGCCTTGCGTGTCCGCCGCCCAGCGCCCCGCGCGGATCGCGATGTCGCCCCGGCGGATCTGCCGCACCAGCGCCAGCATCAGCCCGATCGAGAACTCGGCGCATTGCTCGGCATTGACACCCTTGACGTTGGTGACGGTGATGCCCCGCGCGCTTGCGGCCGCCAGATCGACATTGTCGGTGCCCGAGGTGTGCAGGGCGAGGACGCGCAGCTTGGGCGCCAGGTCCAGCGTGGGGCCGTCGATGCCCATGATCCGCCCCATGACGATGGCATCGACATTGGCGAGTTCGGCCAAACCTTCCGCCTTGATCCGGTCAAAGGGGATCAGATCGTTCAACCAGGTCACGGTATGGCCCGAAGTCTCCAGTGCCGCCACCGCCTTTGGCAGGGTGTGCAGGCTGTCGGAAATCACCAGGATGCGAAGGTTGTGCATCACGTTGCCCCATTCGCGCGCCGGCCGTCGGCAGTGAAGAAATGCGCCTTTGACAGATCGGGGGTCAGCCAGACAGTCTGGCCTGCGGCCAGGTCCAGCCGCGCCTTGGTCACGACCGTCAGATGCCGGTCATCCCGCGAAACGAACAGCATGGTCTCGCTTCCGGTCGCCTCATAAGACTCCACGCTCGCAGAAACGGCGCCTTCCGATTGGGTCAGGCCAGCGGTGATATGGTCAGGCCTAAGGCCCATCGTCATGCGGCCCGTCTGGCGCAGTCCGGCAGGCAAGGGCACCGCATAGTCGGCAAAAAGGCGCAGGGACTCAGCCTCAACCGGGCCTTCCAGAAGGTTCATCGCGGGCGAGCCGATGAAGGTCGCAACGAAGGTGTTGGCCGGATGGTCGAAGAGGTCCAGCGGCGTTCCGACCTGCTCGACCGCACCGCCGCGCAGCACCACGATCTTGTCGGCCATCGTCATCGCCTCGATCTGGTCATGGGTGACATAGATCGTCGTCACGCCAAGGCGCTTTTGCAGGTCACGGATTTCCGAGCGCATCTGCACCCGCAGCTTGGCGTCAAGGTTGGACAAGGGCTCGTCGAACAGGAACACCTTGGGATTGCGCACGATGGCGCGGCCCGTCGCAACGCGCTGCCGCTGACCGCCCGACAATTCCTTGGGGTAGCGGTGCAGATACTCGGTCAGCCCCAGCGCATCTGCGGTCTTGCGCACCACTTCGCGCACTTCGGCTTTGGGCATGCCCGCCAGTTTCAGCGAAAAGCCCATGTTCTTCTCGACCGTGAAATGCGGGTAAAGCGCGTAGTTCTGGAACACCATCGCGATGTCGCGGTCTTTGGGGGCGTCATGGGTGATGACCTCGCCATCCACCAGCACATCGCCGCCTGTCACCTCTTCCAGCCCGGCCACCATGCGCAGCAGCGTCGATTTCCCGCAGCCCGAAGGTCCCACCAGCACGACGAATTCGCCGTTGGCGATGTCGAGCGTCACGCCCTTGATGACAGAGGTCGCCCCGAAGGATTTTCGCAGATCGCGCAGCGCAACCGTGCCCATCGTGTTTACCTTCTCCCCACGCTCGAGCCGGCAGACCAGGACCGACCGGGGTCTGCACGCCGGAAAGCTAGCCCAGAAAGTGCGCAAAAGCGAGCAAAGAAATGTTGGCTTTTGCGTTTTTCGTGTTACGCTTTTGAAAATCTCTAACAAGCACCCGGGCCAGAATCGGCCTCCAACCACTGGGAGACTCCTAATGTCGATCCTCAAGTTGCCTCGCACACTGGGCGCCGCCCTTGCGGTCAGCACGGCACTGACCAGCGTGGCTTTGGCTCAGGACACCAAGACGATCAAGATCGCGACCCATTATAATGAAGAGCAGATGGCGCCGCTGACCGAATGCTTCCGCGCCTATGAGGCGAAGAACCCCGGCGTCAAGATTGAGTTCCAGCAGGCCGATTACGGCGATTTCCTGCAGACGATCCTGACCAGCCGGGTCGGTGGCACCTCGCCCGACATCTACAACATCTATTCGATCTGGGCGCCGCAGCTTGCCGCCGCCAGCACGTTGGCCACCCCGCCGGCCGAGGTGCAGGACTGGGTCAAGAGTGCCTATGGCGCAGGCACCGTGGGCGCCGCGACGATCAATGGCACGCTATGGGGCATCCCGACTGAGCTTTCGGTTTATGAGCTGATCTACAACAAGAAAATGCTGGCCGCTGCCGGATTCGATGCGCCGCCCAAGACCTGGGACGAGTTGCACGACATGGCGGCGAAGATCACCAAGAAGAATGATCAGGGCGTGATCGAAACGGCGGGCTATGTCTATGGCCCCAGCGTGTCGAACGCCGTGCATGTGTTCTACAGCCAGATGTTCGCCGCCGGCGTGGCACCCTATTCGGACGACTTCCGCAAGACCAATTTCACCTCGCCCGAGGCGATCAAGATCCTCGAACGTCAGGCCAAGCTGTTCTCGGAAGGCATCACCTCGACCACCAACACCGTCGATGACATCTCCGGCGGCAAAGCGGCGATGGCGGTGATGGCGAACTGGAACAAGTACGACTTCCAAAGTGCGTACGGGGCCGAATTCGACAACACCATCGGCGTCGCGCCCATCCCGAACGATGGCGAAGCGCCGGGAACGATGCTGTATTCTTTCCTCTGGGCGGTCGACAGCACCTCGAAGGTGCAGGCCGAAAGCTGGGACCTGCTGAAGTGGCTGAACACCGCGCAGGACGGCAAGCCGCTGTCCTGCACCGGCGATATGTTGAACAAGCTGGGTGCCTTCTCGGGCAACCTTGCTGACCTCGCCGCCATGGACGTGAAGGACAACTTCTCCAAACCCTTCGTCGAGGCGATCTCCTCTGGCGCGGCGAAGAGCCAACCGAACATCTGGCAGGCCGACGAGAACGAGCGCACGCTGCGCGGCTATATCGAACAGGTCTGGGCCGGCACGATGTCGGCGCAGGACGCGATGGCAGCGGCCGATGCCGAGGTGACCGCAGTTCTTGCCGAACAGCCCTGAGTTGCTAGAAAAGGCCATGGGCCGAGGACTTTTTTTGAAACGGGGATCGGCATGACCAGCAGCGCCCCCACAAAGGATCTTCGGCCCCTGCGTCGCCGCCGGCACTGGAAGGCGCTGGAATGGCTCGGCTCCAAGCCCGTTGCGCCCTGGATCTTCCTGGCCCCGACGCTGCTGTTCGCGCTGATCTTCTTCCTGATGCCTCTCGTCTATGCGGTCTATATTTCCTTCACCACCTGGGATGGGCTTTCATCGCCGCGGTGGGTGGGTCTGAAGAATTATTCCTATGTCCTGACCGTGGACCCGGTATTCTGGAAGACGGTCTGGAACACACTGTACTTCGCCACCGTGTCGATCGCGGTGGGCGTGCCGCTGGCGGTGGTGCTGGCCTATGCCTTCACCCGCTCGCGCGGACAGGTGTTCTGGCGGTCGGTCTACTGGCTGCCGATGATCACCAATGTCGTTGCGGTCGCCTATATCTGGCGCTTCGTGCTGGATGATCGCTACGGGCTTTTGAACCGCACCCTGGGGCTTCTGGGCCTCGGCGCGCCGCGTTGGCTGAACGATCCCTCCATCGCGATGACGACGGTGGCAATGATCTTCATCTGGATGCAGCTGGGCCAGAACATGCTGCTGTTTTCCGCCGGCCTCGCGAATATCGATGAGAGTTATTACGAGGCCGCCCGGCTGGATGGCGCGAACGAGGTGCAGGTCTTTGCCCAGATCACCCTTCCGCTGCTGATGCCGACCACGCTGTTCGTGCTGATCACCAATTTCATCGCCGGCCTCAGCTATTTCGCGCTGAACCTGGTGCTGACGGATGGCAACGGCGGGCCGATGCGGTCCACCACCGTCACAGGGCTTTACATGTACCAGACCGCTTTCAACGATCTTCGCATAGGCCGCGCATCGGCCATGGCTTACATCCTTTTCGCGGTGATCTTGGTGATCACCCTTGTCCAGCTGCGCGTGTTCCGCCGCGGCGGGGTCGAGGCGCACTGATGGCCGAGGTGCGCAGCCAAAGTGCCGGCTCCGTGCTGGCAAACGTGCTGAAATACGCTCTGCTGGCCTTTGGCGCGCTGGTGATGCTGGCGCCTTTCGCTGACATGTTCCTCGGCGCACTGCGCACCCCGGCCGAACGTCTGGCGATGCCGCCGCCCTATTGGCCGGGCGATCCGCAATGGGGCAACTTTCTGCGCGTGTTCACCGAACTTCCGATGGGACGCTGGATATTCAACAGTGCGGCACAAACCACGATTATCACGGCGTTGCAGCTGTTGACCTCGGCCATGGCCGGGTTTGCGCTGGCCAAATATCGCTTTCCAGGCCGCGATTTCTTGTTTCGCGCGATCCTGGGCGCGCAGATGTTTCCGTTTTTCCTGTTCCTGATCCCGGTGTTCTTTATCCTGCGCTATTTCCCGCTGTTCGGCGGCAACGACATCCTGGGCCAGGGCGGCTCAGGCTTTCTGAACACTTATAGCGCCATCATCCTGCCCTTCGCCGTCACCTGGTACGGCATCTTCCTGATGCGGCAGTTCTTCATCTCGCTGCCCGACGAATTGATGGAGGCCGCCCGGCTGGATGGCGCCAGCGAGTTCCGCATCTTCTGGCAGATCGCGCTGCCCTTGTCAGCGCCGGGGCTGGCGACCCTGGGGATCTTCGTTTTCGTCTATCAGTGGAACGAGGTGATCTGGACGATGACCGTCACCCGCACCGCGCCCGAATTGCAGACCATCCCGGTCGGCATCTATCTGCTGCGTGGCGCGTTCATCGACCAAAGCACCCTGTCGCTGCAAGAAGCGGCGCTGGCGGTGTCCATCGCGCCGGTGATCGTGACGTTCCTTCTGCTGCAACGATTCTATATCCGCGGCCTGACGGCCGGGGCCATCAAGGGCTGAAAATGCTGATCGACGACGCCTATCTGGACGCATTCGAGGCCGACATGGTCCGCCTGTCGCGCCGCGCCTATGCCGAGGTCGGTGTGCCGATGTATCTTGTTCCTGAGGATCTGACCGGCGCCAATCCCGTCCCCCCACCCGATCCCGAAGGCGAGGCATTGGCAGCTGAGTTCGACGCCGTGAAGGCAGCGCTGGCCACCCGCAATGGGACCCTGTCGAGCACTGATCTGGCGCAAGTGCTGGAGGTGCTGGCGGACAGGCATTTCCTTGATGTGCCGTTCTCGTCCCTGTCGGATGGGCCAGCGCAATGATCCAGTTGCCGCGCAGTGCCACCGAAACCGCCGCCGAACTCGCCCGCGGCCTGCGCAATGGCCGCGCCTTCCGGCTGATCAATTTCCACGCCACGCCCTCCACCCGGCGCGGGGAATACCGAGCCCAGATCAAAGCCTGTGCCGGACGCTATTCCAGCCTGTCGGCCGAGGCGCTGCACAGCGTCATGTCCGGCGGCGCGATGCCCGCCCGGCCGATGCTGGTGCCCGTCCTGTTCGAAGGGTTTCGCGACAACCACGACGTGATCCTGCCGATCCTTGAAGAATTCGGCTTCAAGGCCTGGTTCCATGTGCCCTCACATTTTCTGCATGTCGATCCGGCCCGGCAGCGCATCTTCGCTGCGCGGCATCACCTCTATTATGGCCCCGATGAATATGCCGGTCAGCGCATTGCGCTCTCTTGGCCCGAACTGCGTGCGGCCCATGCCCGGGGGCACCTGGTCGCCTGCCATTCCCGCAACCATACGGCTTTGTCGCCCGACACGCCCGACGACCTGCTGCACGACGAAATCGTGGTGGCGAAAGAGGAACTGGAACAGGGTCTCGGCGCGACAGTGGACACGTTCTGCTACCTCTACGGCGCCGAATACGGGCTGAACCCCCGCGCAGATGCGCTGCTGATCAAGGCGGGATTCAGATATCTGTTCTCCAACTTCCGACTGCAGAAGCTCCAGTGACCCGGCCCTGGCTCCGGGTGGTCAACTACCATCTGACCCCCGCCGCGCGTGCCGGGGTGCTGGACCGGGAACTCGCCGCCCTCGCAGCCCACTATGCCCCCGTGCGCGAGAATGACCTGGCCGAGTATTTGACCACCCGGCGCTGGCCGATGCATCGGCCGGGCGTGTTGCCGGTGTTCTACAACGGTTATCGCGATAATTTCGACGTGGCCCGGCCTCTCTTGGACAAGCACGGGCTGACCGGCTGGTTCATGGCGGTGACCGGTTTCACCAGTTGCCCCACCTCCGATCAGGCGCGCTTTGCCGCCCTGCACAACCTGACAACCCTGCCCGGCGAATATCAGGATGGCCGCGTGGCGCTGTCGTGGGACGAACTTCGCCAGCTCGACAAGATCCATGTCGTGGCCAGCCACACCCGCAGCCACACCCGCGCATCTGCCACCGATGCCGCGCTGCTGGACGCGGAAATCGTCGGCGCCCAGAGCGATTTCATCCGCCACCTTGGTCATCCAGTGCGCAGCTGCGCCTGGCTTCTGGGCGGGCGCTATGGCGAGAATGCAGTTGCCGATGCCGCACTGAGCCGGGCGGGCCACGAATTTCTGTTCTCGAATTTCGCAGTGCAGCGCCTGGCAGCCGCGGTCAGGCGCTAAGGATCAACACGTCCGAAGCTTCGGTTGCGGTGAGGGCCGCTGCCGCACCCGCCTCCAGCGCCAGCGTCTGCCCGGCCACCAGTGCCCCCGCCTTGCCGGCCAGTCGACCCCGGACCAGATGCAGCAACGTCTCCCGCCCGCCCAGGTCGAAGCTTGCGCCTGCAGGCAGGCCGATCCGCCAGAAATGCAGTTGCTCGGCCAGCTCGTCGCTTTCCGTCTCAGTCAGCGCCTGCACGGGCACCCGCCCCCCCGCCTCGGCCCGCGCATAGGCCACCACGACCGGGCCCAATGGCGTCAACTGATAGGCGTGGTGCGGCGTCATGTAGAGCGCGCGAAGCGGCCCTTCCGCAGCGACGCGGCCCCGGAACGAATGCGCGCCTGAAATCTCCATCTCGAAGGCCCCGGCCAGCGGCAGGATGAAGACCTCGTCGACCTCGCTTTCGCCGTGGATCGCGGGCCCGGGCTGGAACCGGTAGATGCGCAAAGATTTCAGCCGCTTGAACCCGGTCATCCGCTGATCGATGTCCACCGGTCGCGGGCAGGGACCCACACCGGGCAGGTCGATCATCCGGGTCTCGTCGGCCTCGATGATGCGCATCAGGCGAACTGCGGCAAGAATTCGCGGTGGCCTTCGATCAGCTCGCCTGCCAGCAGTCGCGCCAGATCTGGCGAGCCGACCGTGCCATCGGCCAGCAGTGCCTCGACCATCAGATCACGCGAGCCCTTCACGGCGGCATCAACGGTGATCTCTACCGCCGCTATCTTGGCGTTCAGCTTGGCCACCAGCGCTATGGGCAAAGGGTCTGCGAGCAGAGGCGCAAAACCGCCGCCCAGCGCCGCCGCATTGCATTCCACCACTGCGCCCATCGGCAGATACGGCGCCTGGCCCTGATTGGGCAGGTTCACCGAAAAGACGTCGCGCTTGTCCAGCAGCAGCGAATGCATGATTTGCAACAACTGCTCGCTTTCGCCCGGCACGTTCTCGTAATAGGCCGCCGGCAGCGGATCCGGCGAGCGGGCAATGGCCAGCATCTCGTCATACCAAGTGTCGCCAAGCGAGATACGCGCGTCGATGGGAAAGGCGTCCCGGCCAAGGACTTGCCCGCAATAGGCGCCTCCAGGAAAACGCTCGGGGAAGAATTCCACCGCGTGGCGGTCCATTGCGCAAGGAAAGACCCCATATTGCCGGAAGATCCCCCACGAGAACGGATCATCGGAAAATCGCGGCGGACGGCCCTGCACAACATTGTCCCAGACCTGCTTTGTCGCCAGTTCCGCCGCCAATCCCGGCGCCTGTTCGTCCAGCCGCGCCCGGATCAGCGGCACCGCATCGGCCCCGTCAATCCGCAGCCGGGTCAGGAACGTCAGGTGATTGAGGCCGATTCCATAGGAACTGATCCGGTCCCCCTCCACGCCCATAAACTTCGCGATCTGTCCTTCGACGTGATGCACCCCGTGGCAGAGGCCCACCACCGGCACGCCAGTCTCACGGCGGATCGCGCGGCAGATCGCGGTCATCGGATTGGAATAGTTGAAGAAATAGGCATCCGGACATAGATCGGCGACGTCGCGGGCAATGGCCAGCATCTGCGGGATCATCCGCATTGCGCGGGAAATCCCGCCGGGCATGGCCGTATCACCGACCGGCTGGAAAATGCCGTGGCGGCGCGGAATCTCGATGTCGCGCTGCCAGCCCTTGCGTCCGCCGACCGCGATGGTCGTCACGACGAAATCGGCCCCTTTCAGAACCGCCCGGCGGTCAGTCGTCGCGGTCACCGGGATATTCGCCCCTTTCGCCAACAGCATCTTGGCCACCAGTTTGTCCACCGCATCCAGCGTCACCGGATCGATGTCGACCAGCGCAAGTTCCCAGCGGTCGGCTTCCCCTACCAAAATGATGTCGGCCACCAGACGCTGGGTGAAAACCGTGCTTCCAGCGCCGATCAGAACCAGCTTCAATGTGGCCATGGAACGCTCCTACCCGCGGCAAGCGCCGCCTCAATGCCACTCGAGAATAGGTCGAAACGATCAAAAGTCTATACAAAATTGATTGCTTTTGCGCGGCGGTTGCGGAACATGGGGCGACCTGTTCTTGAGCAACAAGAGGCTGACATGATCCGCGCCGAGCGTCACGAAAGGATTCTCGCCGAACTGGCTCGGCGAGGCACGGTCAGCGCTCAGGACCTGACGACCCTGCTGGACGCGTCACTGGCCACAGTCCGCCGCGACATCGCCGAACTGGACAGCCGCAAGGCCGTCACCCGCACCCATGGCGGCGCTTCGTTGCCCAAGCGGAACGAGGAACTGCCCTTCGATGCCAAGGTGATGACCTTCCTGCCGGAAAAGCGGCGGATCGGCGCACGGGTGGGCTCGATGATCGAGCCGGGCAGCATGATCGGCCTAGGCGGCGGCACCACCGTTATGCAGATCCTGCCGGCCATCCGCCGGATGCGCCTGAAACTGGTCACCACCGCCGTCAATGTGGCGCTGGATCTGCGCGACGCGCAGGATGTCGAGGTGACGCTGACCGGCGGCACCTTTCGCCCGCGCACCGCCGAAATGGTGGGGCACGTCGCTGAACGCACCCTGCGCGATATCCGCATCGACGTGGCGGTGATCGGGGTCGACGGCATCGACGCCGCGGCGGGGTTCACGACCTACGATTCCTCGGAAGCCTATGTGAACCGGGTCATGTTGGAACAGGCGCGCGAGGTCTGGATCGCCGCGGATCATTCCAAGTTCGGCCGCATCCTGCCCGCCCTGATCTGCCCGGCCGGCCAAGCGCGGCGCCTCATCACCGACGCCGGCGCCACGGCTGCCATGATCGCCCCGCTGCAAGCGCTCGGGATCGAGGTTCTGCGGGTCTGACCCTTACCGGCCGCCGCTAACAGGCAAAATCGCCCCGGTCACATAGCTTGCACGCTCTGAAAGCAGCCAGAGCGCCGCCTCGGCCACTTCGGCGGCCGTGCCAACGCGTCCCATCGGCACACTGCCCATCAGCCGCGCCGCGCGGTTCGGATCGCCGCTTGCCGCCTGCATCTCGGTGTCGATCAAACCGGGGCGGATGGCGTTGACACGGATGCCCCTGGCCGCAACCTCTTTCGCAAGGCCGATCGTCATCGATTCCACCGCGCCCTTCGAGGCCGCATAGTCGACGAATTCCTGCGGTGCACCCAGTTGCGCCGCCATCGACGAAAGGTTGACGATCGCGCCGCCGGTCCCGGCGCGCAGCATCCGCCGCACCGCCTCGCGCGCGACGAGGAAACTCCCGGTGGAGTTGACTGCAAAAACCCGCTCCCACCGCGCCAGATCAATCTCGGCGAGCGGCATGGCATGCTCCAGCATCCCGGCGTTGTTGATCAGCCCGCTGACCAGCCCGAAGGCGGCCTCTGCGGCATCGAACAGGGCCTTCACCTCTGCTTCGACCGCCACATCTGCCTGAACCGCTTGGGCCCGCCCGCCCTTGCCGAGGATGTCAGCCACGACCTGCTCCGCCGCTGCGGCCGAGGCGTGGTAGTTCACGATGACGCTCCAGCCTTCCATCGCCGCCCGAAGCGCACAGGCCGCCCCGATGCCGCGAGAGGCCCCCGTCACCACAAGAACCTTGTTCATCGTAGCACCCTTCGCAAAACGTCCCGGATCAGACCCGGCAGGATGTCAAATGCATAACCCATGTTCAGACGCTCCAGCGGCGTATGATAATCCCGCCCCCAGGGCCCAATGTTCACCGTCGGCACTTGAGCCAGTGCGCCGCCTGTCGGCCAGCGGATCGCCGAACCCCAGAGTGGGGTGTTGGCTGCAACCAAGCCCAGGCCGGCCTCGTCCGCTTCTCCGAAAAAGCTCATGTCGGAAATGCCCGCGAAATACTCGGTCACGGCAACAGACCCGTTCGCTTGCGCTACGTCGCGCACAGCCTGATCAAGGCGCTTCGCCACAGCCGAGGCCGACAGATGCGTCGCAAGATAGGGGATCGAGCCAAAGCCCAGCACCACCGCCGGCCCGGGCAGTCCGCTGTGCTGCCAGACCAGCGCGGTGACCCGCCCGCAGCGTTCGGGCAGCGACAGGCCCGCGTCATCCAAGGCCAGAACCTTGGCATCGATGTCGTCCCGGCGCCGCGCGGCTTCGAGCACTGTCTCAAAACGGTGGATGGCGACCTCGGGCAGAAATTCGCCCCCCGGCAGGCGATGTCGCGCCGCGCGTTGCCCCAGATCTGCCCGGCAACGTTCGACCGCCGTGCGACAAAGGCCCGCGAAAGCCGCCAGAATCGCGTCGGGACTGGTTCGGTGAAACAGAACGTTCCAGGCCGCGAAGGCCGTGGCCGGCGTTGTCACGTCATAGCCGGCCTTGCCGTCCTTCATCCAAAGCAGGCTGGGCGGCGTGCCGGGCTGGCCAGCGCTGTCATCGGTCAGTTCCGGCGCCCATTCCATCTCTGCGGCAATCGACGCCAGCAGCACCCCCGCGTTCAGCCCGTTGTAGGGAAAGCCACTGTGAGTGGGCACACCGACCACCAGGGCCGTGGGCAGCACCTTGCCAACGGTGCCGAGCGCGATCGCCCGGCCTGCGCTGCCATCCCCAGTGTCGGCAATGGCGTCGAGGTTGATGGCCGCCACGACCTCCAGCCCGCGCGCAGCGGCAAGACCCGCAAGCGCCGCGGCGGCCGCCCTTGCCCCGGCCGAACCCGCCTCTTCGTCCGGCACGGCAAGAAACAGAAGGTTGCCCTGTCGGCCCGGATCGGCGGCAAAGTCCTCGGCCACAGCCAGGGCCGCTGCAAGCCCGGCCTTCATGTCCAGAAGCCCTCGGCCCGGCAGGAAGTCGCCGCCTTCCAGATCGTCGCGGGCAAGCTGCTCTCCGGGTGCGCTGGCAGATCGCCGCAGGTGGTCCAGCAGCGCCCGGGCGAGCGCGTCAGGCTCGGTGGCGAGCGGCG
>JANMCI010000214.1:0-11560 GCA_031361245.1 Rhodobacterales bacterium | reverse complement strand
GGCCAGCGCCTCGGTGATATCGGCGTCGGGGATGTTCAGGGCGGGCAGCAGGCGGATCACGTTGTCGGCCGCGGGCACGGTCAGCAGATGTTCGGCGTAGCCCGCCTTGACCACATCGGTATTGGTCGCCCGGCATTTCAGGCCAAGGATCAAGCCCTGGCCGCGCACCGCCTCGAACACGGCCGGATGGGCGGCGACCAGCCCCTCCAGCCCCTGACGGAACCGCGCACCCTTGGCGGAAACCTCGTCCAGAAATCCGGGCGCGGTGATGATCTCGACCACCTTGGCGCCGACCGCACAGGCCAGGGGGTTGCCGCCATAGGTCGAGCCATGGCTGCCCACGACCATGCCGGAGGCCGCGTCTTCGGTGGCCAGCACCGCGCCCAGGGGAAAGCCGCCGCCGATGCCCTTGGCCACCATCATGATGTCGGGCGTAACCCCCGACCATTCATGGGCAAAAAGCCGGCCGGTGCGCCCCATGCCACATTGGACCTCGTCAAAGATCAGGAGCGTGCCGGTTTCGTCGCAGAGATCGCGCAGCCCCCTGAGGCACTGATCGGGCACCACGCGGATGCCACCCTCGCCCTGAACAGGCTCGATGATGACGGCACAGGTCTGCGGTGTCACGGCGGCCCTGAGCGCGTCGTGATCGCCCCATTTCAGATGGGTGAACCCCGGCATCAGCGGGCCAAAGCCCTTGACCATCTTCTCTGATCCCGCCGCAGCGATGGCCCCGGTGGAGCGGCCATGAAACGAGCCCTCAAAGGCCACGATCCGGGTCCGCTCGGGCTGGTCCCTGTCGTAATGGTATTTGCGCGCCATCTTGATCGCCAGTTCCGCCGCCTCGGTGCCGGAATTGGTGAAAAACACGGTGTCGGCAAAGGTGGCCTCGACCAGCATGTCGGCCAGACGCTCCTGCTCGGGGATGCGGTAGAGGTTCGAGACATGCCACAGCTTGCCCGCCTGCTCGGTCAGCGCCGCCACCAGGTGCGGGTTGGCATGGCCCAGCGCGTTGACCGCAATCCCCGCCCCCAGATCCAGATAGCGCGCGCCCGTCTCGGACGTCAGCCACGAGCCTTCGCCCTTCACAAACGCCATCGGCGCGCGGTTGTAGGTCGGCAAAACGGAAGCGATCATGGGGACGGTCCTTCGAAAGAAGCCCAAGGGGTGCCAAAGACAGGCGGAAAGGTCAACGGAATTTGGGGGGATGCGGCCGATTGGCCACGCCAGACCTTGCGCTTACGCGCTCTGGCGTCGGCGTCGGGGCAGATGCAAAGGGGTGCCGCGCGTGATCATGACGGCGGGATAGGCAATCCCGCCGCCCTTGTAAAGTGCGATCCGCGCCGTCCGGGGCTGCGGCGGGCCCCTCACGGCCCCCCGACCAGCGAGATGCGACCTTCGACCTCGGGCTTCACGGTGCCCAGCTTTTCGACATAGGCCATCACGTCAGCCGCCACGAGGTTCCCCGCCCCGGTGTCGGTGATCAACTGCCCGCCGCCCAGTGCGGAATAGCCGTCGCCGCCGCCAAGGATGAAGTCATTGACGGCCACCTTGTAAAGCTTGTCCAACTCCAGTTCCGCCCCGCCGATCAGGACCGAGGCGATGCGGGTGCCCGGCTCGGCTGAAGGGTCGTAAACCAGGGTCAGCCCCGACACCTGCGGGAAGCGGCCCGCGCCCTTTTCGACCTGACTGAGCCCGTTTTCCAGCGCCGCCAGAAGCTGGCTGCCGGGGATCGCGGTCAGTTGCGTCACATTGCCAAAGGGCAGCTCGGTCAGGATGTCGCGACGCGTAAGCCTGGTGCCCGCGTCATAGGTCCGGTCGGCCCTGATCCCGCCGCCGTTCATGATCGCGACATCCGCCCCGGTTGCCGCCCGCATCGCATCGGCAATCAGGTCGCCCATCGCCGATTCCTCGCCCCTGACCACATTGCGCCGGCTGTCCATCGCGGTTTCGGTGACCCCGATCTCGACATCCAGCGTCTTGTCGAGGCCAGCCTGATAGGCATCGACCTTGGCCTGCGTCTCGGGGTCGGGCGCGACCATGGCGGTGTCGATGAACCGGAAGGTCGGGGTCCATTTCACCACCCGCTTGCCGTCCTTTTCGCTGACATCGACCAGCAGATCCAAGGGCGCCAGATGCCGCGCATCGACCGAGGTTTCGACATAGGCGGTCACCCCGTCATAGGACGTGCCATAGGAATGATCGTCCCCCGACAGGACCACGTCAAAGGCATGGCTGCGCACCAGCTTGAGGTCGTTGTAGATGTCGGTCTGCACCACGCCCACCACCAGATCGGCGCCATCGGCGCGCGCCTTTTTGGCGGCGGCTATCGCCGTCTCGACCGTATCGCCAAACACCAGATCGCCGGTGCTGGACACTTCGGGGCTGGTGTCCTGCGCCACCGGGATCAGCGCCACCTTGACCCCGGCCACCTCTTTCACCGTGACCCCGCCCAAGCCCGCAAAAGCCGAGCCATCGGCGTTGGTGATGTTGATCGCAGCCCAAGGATAGCTCGAGGCCGCCATCTTCTCGGTGAAATTCTCGACACCGAAGTCGAACTCATGGTTGCCCGGCACGGCCATATCAAAAGGCACGAGATTGGTCAGATCGATGGTGTTCTGCCCCTTGTCAAAGCCCGAAAGCAGCGACGGTGACAGCATGTCGCCATCAAAGAGATAGAGCATGTTGGGGTTGGCAGCCCGCTCGGCCCGCGCCACGGCGTTCAGCCGGGCAAAGCCGCCCTCCTTGCCATTGCCCGCGAAATTGTAGACATCGCCGACCCCCAGCAAGGTGATCTTCACCGGCTCGGCCACGACGGGCAGCGCCAGAACCTGCGCCATGAGGGCCGCGAATATGTGAAATCTGGTCATCATGAGTCTCCCTTTGATCAATGGCCCAAGCCTGCGCCCGGCCACCCTGCCTGTCAAAGACTACGCGCCGATGACAGATTGACCGACGCGCGAGCTTCAGGCATCACCGCGCCATCCCGAGGAAGGAGCCGCAGAATGATTGTTGTCACCACCAATGACCTGCCCGGCTACAAGATCACCAAGGTGCATGGCCTCGTCCGTGGCCTGACCGTGCGCTCACGCTCGGTTCTTGGCAACATCGGCGGCCAGATCCAGTCGCTGTTCGGCGGCAATCTGTCGGTCTATACCAACCTTGCCGAGACCGCCCGGCAAGAGGCGCATGACCTGCTTGTCGCCCATGCCTCCGAGATGGGGGCCAATGCGATCATCGCGATGCGCTATGACGCCAATGACATCATGGACGGCATCACCGAGGTTCTGGCCTATGGCACCGCCGTCACCGTGACCGAAGGTTAACATGCTGATCTACAAGATTTTCCGCCGCGCCGAATGGGTGGCCTTCCGCGACGCAGGGCAAACGCAGGGCGCGCCGATCGACCTTGCCGACGGCTATATCCACTTCTCGACCGCCGCACAGGTGGCCGAGACGGCCGCGAAATACTTTGCCGCCGAAAGCGACCTTGTGCTGCTGGCGCTGGACGCGAACCGCCTCGGCCCGGCCCTGCGGTGGGAGCCTGCGCGCGGCGGTGCCCTGTTTCCGCATCTCTTTCGCCGCCTGACGCTGGCCGATGTGCTGTGGGACAAGTCCCTGCCGCTGGGTGCGACCGGCCACATCTTTCCCGAGGGTGTGTTTTGAGCCGCACCGGCGGCCTTTATGAGCGTGCCGGCCTTGGACTTTTGCACAGGTTCGACCCCGAAACCGCCCATTCCATGTCGCTGAGGGCGCTGCAGGCCGGCCTTGTGGCGCTGCCTGGGCCGGTGACTTCGGCCCGCCTGCACTGCACGCTGGCCGGGATGGCGCTCTTGAACCCGGTCGGCCTCGCGGCAGGTTATGACAAGAACGCCACCGCCGTCGCCGCCCTGACCCGCGCCGGGTTCGGCTTTGTCGAGGTCGGTGCCGCCACGCCGCGCCCGCAACCCGGCAACCCGCGTCCACGCCTGTTCCGGCTGACGCAGGACCGCGCCGCGATCAACCGCTTCGGCTTCAACAATGACGGGGCCGAGGCGATCGGCACCCGCCTTGCCTCCCGCACCCGCTCCGGCGTGCCGGTAGGCCTGAACCTTGGCGCCAACAAGGACAGCACCGACCGCGCCGCCGACTTTGCCATGGTGCTGGCCCGCTGCGGCCCCCATGTCGATTTCGCCACCGTCAATGTCTCCTCTCCCAATACCGAGCGTCTGCGTGACCTGCAGGGCCGCGCAGCACTGACCGCCCTTCTGGCGGGCGTGATGGAGGTTCGCGCCTCCCTGCCCCGGCCCATCCCGGTGTTCCTGAAAATCGCGCCCGACCTCACCGACCATGACCTTGCCGAGATCGCCGAAGTCGCGCTGGCATCGGGCCTTGCCGGCATCATCGCCACCAACACCACGCTGGACCGCCACGGTCTGAAATCGTCAAACGCGGCCGAGAAAGGCGGCCTTTCGGGGGCGCCGTTGTTCGAAAAATCCACCCGCACGCTGGCACAGATGTCGCAGCTGACCGAGGGGAAGCTTCCCCTGATCGGCGTCGGCGGCATCTCGACCCCCGATCAGGCCTATGCCAAGATCAAGGCCGGCGCATCCGCCGTCCAGTTCTACACCGCCATGGTCTATGAGGGCCTCTCGCTGGCCGCCCGCCTTGCCCATGGCCTTGACGCCCTTCTGGCCCGCGACGGCCACGCCAATGTCGCAGCCGCCATCGGCACCGACCGCGCCGCCTGGCTCTGAGCCAATTGCACCTTGCCAAATACTCCGGGGTCCGGGGCAGCGCCCCGGGAGCTGCCGCCTCAAAACGCCTTGAACGTCATCGTGGTCAGCGTCCGCACAATGTCGGGGATGTCGAAAAGCTTGCCCGACAGGTAATGGCCGACATCCGCTTCATCGGGGATATAGACCTTGGCGATCAGATCATATTCGCCGCTCGTCGAGTAAAGCTCGCTCACCACTTCGCGGTCATAGATCGCATCGGCGACCTCATAGGTCTTGCCGGGGGTGCAGCGGACCTGGACGAAAACGCAAACCATCTCTGATCTCCTCTTCCCGCCAGCCTAAAGTGGTTCAGGTTTCAATGGAACCTTGAAATCGCTGCCTCCCGTTTCACGCGAAGGCGTTCTCCGATGTCCTTGTTTTCGGTCAAAACCTGAACCGCTCTAACTCTCGACCGCGCCCTCCTGCAAGGCCAGCACGGGCACGCTGCGCAAATCCTCGACCGTCAGCGGGCGCTTGGGCAGGGCCAGACGGTTGCGCACCACCCAGAACAGCCGCTTCTCGGCCCGGGTGATCGCCACATAGGCCAAGCGCTTCCACAAAGGCATCCCCGCCTCACTGCGCCCGGCCTGCGCCGCTGCGTAAAGGTCGGGCGCGAACACCTGCACATCCTCCCACTGGCTGCCTTGCGCCTTGTGGATCGTCACCGCCGCGCCATGCAGAAACGCCGCCCCCATCCGGGCCGCGCTGGGTATGAACGGCTCCTCCTCCCCCGGTTTCTCGATCTTGATGATAGCCGCGGCCGACACCTGCGGGTCCTCGGCCCCTACCACATGGATCCGGGCAAACCCGTCGCGGCCGCCGGGCCCCAGATAGATCACCTGCGCCCCCTTGATCAGCCCCCGCGCCTCAAGGTCGATCCGCTTCTTGCGGTGCTTGAGCGGCAGTTCGATCCCGTCGCAGATCAGCGGCTCCCCCGGCATCAGCGCATCCTCGGGCGCGCCGTGGGCCGAGCGGAACGCCTGTATCAGCTTGATCCGCGTCACGTTCCGCCACACCAGCACCGGGCTGCGCGCCATCATGTCGCTGTCCACCCGCTCGGCCCAGATCACCCGGTCGTCGCGTTTGGCTATGTCATGAACCATCGCCTCGAATTCCTCGAACCCCATCCGCTCGTCGCCCAAGGCATGGGCGAGGTCGAGGATCGGGTTGTCCTGCGTCTGACGGTGAATCCGGTGCAACTCCAGCCGACGGCTGGCGGCGAGCTTGTCAAACACCATCTCGCCCGAGTTGCCGACCGGGGCCAGCTGCGCGGGATCGCCAAACAGCACCAGCGTCGGGAATATCTCGCGCAGATCATCAAGCTGGCGTTCGTCCAGCATCGAGCTTTCGTCGACAAAGCCCACATCCAGAGGCTCCTCGCGCCGCTTCCAGCCCTTGATGAAATCCGATCCGCGCAGACCCGCCGCGGCCAAGGCGCCGGGGATCGAGGACACCGTCTGGTAAAACGCATGGGCGCGGTCCAGCGCCAGTTCGGTCAACCCCTCGACCGCCGGGCGCGGGGCCTGACCGGCCAGCCATTCGGCGATCTTTTCGTATTGCGGATCATAGACCGGCGTATAGAGGATGCGGTGGATCGTCGTCGCCGGAACCCCGCGCAGACGCAACACCGAGGCCGCCTTGTTGGTCGGGGCCAGCACAGCCAATGTGCGGCGATCCTTGCGCCGCCGCCCCTCGAAATCGGCCGAGACGACATCGACCCCGGCCGCCTTCAGGGCGCGGTAAAGGCTGGCGAGCAGCATCGTCTTGCCCGACCCTGCCTTGCCCACAACGGCCAGAACGCTTGCCTTGCCCTCGGACCGCGGCGTCAGCGCCCCTTCGGCCAGATCGATGCCCATTCCGAACAATTCCGCCGCGACCCGGTCATAAGCCTCGGCCTGATCGTCGGAAAATGTCAGCACATCGGTGGTCATGGCCGGACCATAGGCAATCGCCCGGCCCAAGGCCAGAGGTCCGCCGGACCAATGCGGTTCAGGTTGCGATGGCACCCTGAAATCGTGGCCCCCCGATGCGCCCAGGTGCGTTTTCCGGTGCCCGTCTTGGCGGGCAAGACCCGAACCGCTCTAATGTCCGCCCCGGCCCTTGGGGTCGGGCTGCACCGGCGCCCCCAGCGCCGCAATCTCTGCCGCGGCAACTTTCATTGCCTCATCCGCCTTGGCCGCGAGTGCCGGAAGTTCATTCTTCGAGGCATAGGATATCAGATCCTCCAGCACATCGATCACCCAGTCATGCCCCATGGTCCCACCCCCAAATGTACCTGTCCCGTCTGGCACAGTCTTGCCCCACCTCGCAACCTATCGCCCACTTCGCAAGAAATCGTCACCGGCATCAGGGCCGTCCGGCTCATTTCTGCCGCTCTTGCGCGGCCAGACCGGACAAAAGCTGCTCAATCCCGGCGGCATAGAAGTCGAGCACTTCTTGCGAGCCCGCCGTCGGCTGGAAATCCGCCGAGATCAGCCCGCGCCGCATCAGGGAGCCCAGCCCCTCGCGCACCGACGCGGCCATGCCTTGCGGGGCGAGCTTCAGCACGGCCCCCCCGGCCAGCAATTCCGCGGCCAGCGCCTCGACCGCGGTCAGCGTTTCGGCCGCACTGCGTGCCCCCCGCGCCAGCGCCATGGCGACCAGCGGCACCGGGACCACCGGGACCACCTTGCCGATTTCGACCATCAGATGGCGGCCCAGCGCCTCGGTCGCCTCGTCCTTGTGCCCGGCGGGAATGCTGTCCAGAAACCCCGCCAGCGAGACCGGCGTGCCAAAGGCCGCCGCCGCCGTGCCAAAGCCCTTGAAACGCCCGACCGCCATGCGCCCCAGCATGGCCAGCGTCCCCGCGATCACCGCGAGCGGGCGGGCGCGAAAGCGTCGCGATCCGGCCTCAGCCGCCGCGATCAGGATGCGGTCCTCCAGCACATGGTCATAGGCAAGGCCCACCGGCACGAACACCACATCGCGCCCGCCCGCAGTGAACCCAGTGACGATATAGTTCAGCAGCCCCAGCTTTGCCGGCCCGACCCGCCCGTCCACGCTCAGCCCGCCCTCGGGAAAGATCGCCTGCGTCATGCCTTCGGCGGTGGTCATCTGGACATAGCGGGCCAGCACCTTGCGATAAAGCGCATTGCGGTCGCCCCGCCGGATGAAATAGGCCCCCATCGCCCGGATCGTGGCGGACAACGGCCAGACCCGCGCCCATTCCCCCACCGCATAGGAGATCGAGGCGCGCCCGGCCACCAGCCATGTGACCAGCACATAATCCATG
The DNA here is from genome assembly GCA_031361245.1 of Rhodobacterales bacterium. GTDB lineage: Bacteria > Pseudomonadota > Alphaproteobacteria > Rhodobacterales > Rhodobacteraceae > Stagnihabitans. Next base: position 3,532 of record JANMCI010000214.1, on the reverse strand, counting down.
TTCGAGCGGTGGTTCATCACGAACACCACGGTTGCAAAGGGGTTGATCTGGCTCAGCGCGGCATCGGGGCGGCCAAAACGCACCCGGTAAAGCGCCCGGCTGAACCAGCGCGCCAGCCTGATCGCCACCCCGAAATACAGCGTGGTCGAAAAGCCCGGCACGATCTCGCTGGCATAGCGGCGCGCTTGCTCAAAGGCGACGGGCACCGGCAGGCCGCTCTCGGCTGCGTGTTCGGCGACCGCATCCATGACCTTGCTGTCATAGATCAGCCGGGCGATCCGGTCCTTGCGCCGGGCCAGCTTGAAGAGGTCGATCGGCCGGTCCAGCCGCTCATTCAGCCGCTGAACCGCCCGTTCGACCCGCGCCCGAAAGAACCAGCGAACCGAGGGAAACAGGAAGTTGGAGGCAAACGACGTCACCGCAAACGCGATGATCAGCAGGAAAAGCCAAAGCGGCAAGGCAACGGTCTGGGTCATGCCCCGATCATGTCATGCCCAAACCGCGACCGCAAACCGGCCTCTTCAGTACTTTGCGTCATTCGGTGTAATAATAATCCCCGACCTCGCAGACATTGACCTTGTTGCGCTGCAAGGTGGTTCCATCCGAAAACTCGGCGCGGAAGTCGAATTCGCAATAGCCGTATTTGTTGTCAAAGTTCAGCCGCATCGACGCGCCGGGAGCCAGGGTCGAGTTGCCCATGACATCGCTGCCCCATTTGGACGCGCCCGAGTTCGTGCTGTAAAACCGGTAGATCGTGGTGCCGGTTTCATTGTGGATCCGCACATTGCGGTCCACCGCCCCCGCAGCAAGGGTCGAAGCCGCCAGCAGGATGCCCGCGACGACAAGTCTGATGACCGATTTGCCCATTGTTATCCCTCCGTAATATGACCCAAATATCGGGACCTTATTGGGATTCAATCATTTTTCAAGGCCTATGTGTGCGAAAACGCGCCACAATCTGTATCCGTTTACCGCTAAATCCCCGCCGGGCAATTCGTCCGGCCAATGGCCTTTGCCGTCAGATCTGACTGAAAAACCGCGATGTCATGGCAATGACATCGCGGATCATGGTTTCTCGCCGGGCAGTCTAAAGCGGCAACGTCGCCGCGTTGCGCGTGATGCGCCGGGTCTGACGCAGGTCCTGCGCCGAAAAGCCGACGCTGAGGTCAAACGCGCCGTCCTCGATCCGCCACAGCTGGGCCGCGACATCAAAGAAGGCAAAGGCGCGCGGGTCCAGCGCCACCTCGATCTGCCGCCCCTCGCCCGGCTGCAGCCGGACCTTGGCGAACCCCTTCAGCTCTTTCACCGGTCGTGGGACCGAGCATTCGACATCCCCGACATAGACCTGCACCACCGTCGCCCCCGCCCGAGCCCCGGTATTGGTCAGCGTCACCTTGACGCTTGCGCCATCCGTGCTGACAGTCAGGCCGGACAGATCGAAGGTGGTATAGCCAAGCCCGTGGCCAAAGGGGAACAGGGGGTCGATCCCCAGACGGTCATAGTGGCGATAGCCGATGAAGATGCCCTCGTCATAGCGGACATGGCCGTTCAGGCCCGGATAGACCTCGCGGTCCTGCGACTGGGTCGGGTTGTCGGACCAGCGCTTGGGGAAGGTCTGCGCCAGACGGCCCGCAGGCTCGGCATCGCCGAAAAGAACGTCGGCAATCGCATTGCCCGCCTCTTGCCCCGGATACCACGCCTGCAGCACGGCACGCGCCTGCCCCAGCCACGGCAGCTCGACCGGCCCACCGGTTTGCAGCACCACGACCGTATTCGGATTGGCCTTGAGCACCGCCGCGACCAGCGCGTCCTGCCGCCCCGGCAAGGTGATGTTGGGCAGATCCCAGCCCTCGGTGTCCCACTCGCCGGTGCGCCCGACAAAGACCACCGCCCGGTCGGCCGCCGCCGCGATCCGCGCCGCCAGAGCGATATCGGCGTCACCCAAGGGGCGGCCGATGCCGACACGGATGCCCGCAAACACCAGATTGTCCGCAGGCTTGTTGCAGAACTCCACCGTCACGGCATAGGTGCGGCCCGCCTCCAGCACGATCTCGCCCACCACTTCGTCGCAACCCTCTTCAAAGAAGGTCGCACCCTTTTTCCAGCCGTCCCAGGCATTCGCAATCAGCCGCCCGTCGACGAACACCTTGGCATAGCCCGCGGCAAAGATGCCAACCCGGTGCAGACCCCCGGCCTCCGGCGTGAAGGTCCCGCTGACCCGGGCCGAGAAGTTGAACGGATCGACCTTGCCGCCGCCCAAGGGCGGGATCCAGAACGCCATGAAATCGTTCATGATCTCGCTATGCAGCACCTCGCCCTGCAGCGCCCTGCCTGCAAAGAATTCCACCTTGAACGCGCCCTTCAGCATCGGCTCGAACCGGTCATTGGTGCAACCGGGCGCGTAGGTCAGACGCTCGGGCCCGACCGCGGCCACCAATCCGTCCCACGGGCTGATCATGTAATGCGGGTTCAACTGGGCCGACCCGCCGCCCATGATCTGCGCCACCTTGGCGTTCGGCCCGATCACGGCGATGCTCGGGCCCTTGGCCAGCGGCAACACGCCCTCGTTCTTCAAAAGAACCGTGCCTTCGGCCCCGGCCCGGCGGATCAGCGCGCGATGTTCAGCCCGGTTCTCCGCCCGCTCCTCGAACGCCCTGTGGTCCGTGATTGCCCCGGTCCGCACCATCAGCCGCAGCACGTTTCCCGCCCGCTCGCGCAGCTTTTCCGCCGAGACCGTCCCGGCCCTGACCGCCGCCACCAGCTTGTCGCCGCGGTCGCGCGTCGGCCCCGGCATCTCGAGGTCGAGGCCGCCATTGACCGTGGGCTCGGTTGACCGCGAGCCGAACCAGTCCGACATCACCACCCCGTCATAGCCCCACTCGTCGCGCAGCACCTGCGTCAGCGTCCAGTGGTTCTCGGCGGCATAGGTGCCGTTGACCTTGTTATAGGACGACATGATGCCCCAGGTCCTGGCCCGCTTGACCGCCTGTTCGAACGGGTAAAGATACACCTCGCGCAGGCTGCGCTCATCAATGTCCGACGACATCGTGGTGCGCTCGATCTCTGATTCATTGCCGACATAATGCTTCATCGTGGCGCTGATGCCCTCGGCTTGCAGCCCTTCGATCATGCCGACCGCCAGTTCGCCCGACAGCACGGGGTCCTCGGAATAGCACTCGAAATTCCGGCCGTTGGTGACCGAGCGCTGGATGTTGACCGTGGGGGCCAAGGACACATGGGCGTTCTTTGACTTGACCTCGCAGGCCAGCGCCCCGCCCAGTTCGCGCGCCAACTGCGGGTCCCACGACGACCCGATCGAGATGCCGACCGGAAACGCCGCTGCCGTGACACCGCCCACCAGCGACCCGCCACCGCGCGCCCCGTTCGGCCCGTCGGTGACGCGCAGCTTGCCGATCCCCAGCCGCTCGATGGCGGGCAGCGACCAGAAATCCTCGCCCGACAGCAGCGACACCTGCTCTTCCAGCGTCATCTGGTCCAAAAGTGCGTTGATGTCGGTCATGGCGTCCCCCCG
>JANMCI010000208.1:0-5375 GCA_031361245.1 Rhodobacterales bacterium | reverse complement strand
GACCACGCCGCTGCGCGACCGGTTCGGCATCCCGACCCGGCTGGAGTTCTATACCGAGGACGAGCTTGACCTGATCGTTACCCGCGGCGCGCGGCTGCTGGGGGTCAGTGCCGATCCGCTTGGCACCCGCGAGATTGCCCGCCGCGCCCGGGGCACACCGCGCATCGCCGGACGCCTGCTGCGCCGCGTCGTCGACTTCGTGACGGTCGAGGGTGACGGCCGTCTGACCAAGGAAATCGCCGACAACGCCCTGACCCGGCTGGGAGTGGATCACATTGGCCTCGACAGCAATGACCGCCGCTACATGAACCTTCTGGCCGACCACTATGGCGGCGGCCCGGTCGGGGTGGAAACCATCGCCGCCGCCCTGTCCGAGGCGCGCGACGCCATCGAAGAGGTCATCGAGCCCTATCTTCTGCAGCAAGGCCTGATCCTGCGCACCCCGCGCGGGCGGATGCTTGGCCAACGGGCGTGGCGGCATCTGGGGATCGAGCCGCCCAAGGCTCCGGGCCAGACCGATCTCTTTGAGGTGTAGGTAGGGGACCCCCCCGACATGCCCCCTGCGAACCCTTCGCAACAGGGTTTAGTTCAGGTTAACGGAAATGGGTAACCTATTGGAATTGCGCATATAAACGCGATGTCGTCAAAAGCGACATCTCGGTCAGACGCCACCCTCCAGCGGCAATTCCACCGCAACCGTGGGGCGTCCGTCGGCGTGAACCGCCTGCCGGGCCATCAGGACGACGACGATCAGCAGGGCCACGATGGTCAGATAGGTGGCGCGGTAGCCGATGGTCTCGGCGGCATAGCCTATGACCGATGGGGCCAGCAAGATGCCGCAATAGCCGATCATCGTGACGGTGGCGATGCCCGACCCGGCCGACGTGCCGGGATGGTTGCCCGCCGCCGAAAAGAGGATCGGCACCATGTTGGCCACCCCGAGGCCGGCAAAGGCAAAGCCCGCAATGGCCACGATATCCGTCGGCGCCAGTGCTGCGACCAGTATCCCCGCCGCCGCGATCAGCCCCGACACCCGGAGCGTACGGACCGCGCCGAACCGGTTGCGCACGCTGTCGCCCAGAAACCGCATCACCGCCATGGTGCCTGCGAACAGGGCAAAGGCCAGACCCGACCGCTCCAGCGGGGCATCAAGGGTCTTGGAGACATAAAGCGCCGCCCAGTCGAGCACCGAGCCCTCCGAGGCCATCGAGAACAGCGCCATCCCGCCCAGAACGTACAGCATCGGGACCTTGGGAAACATCGCCGTCTTGGGTTTGGCAGCGCCAGCGGCCCGGGCATTTGGCTCGCGCCACAGAAAGCGCGCCGCGATGATCAGGACGCTGAAGGAGATCACCGAAACCCCCAGGGCCTGCTCGACCGCGCCAAACCGGGCCAACGCCAGCCCGCCGATCCCGCCGCCGGCAAAGCCGCCAAGGCTCCAGAACCCGTGCGACGACGACATGATCGCCCGGCCGATGCGCTGCTCGACCTCGACCGCATTGGCGTTCATCGACACGTCCATGCAGCCAAGGGTGCCCCCCATCAGGATGAGGCAGGGGGCGAGGAGATAGAGGTTGGGGGCGAGCACGACCAGCGGCAGAATGGGGGCGACAAGGGCGCCGAACAGCAGCGCCATCTGGCGCGATCCGTAGGCCGCGATCAGCTTGCCTGCGAACATCATGGCGGCCACAGCGCCCAGACCGATCAGCAGGATCAAGAGGCCCAGTGTGAATTCGGTGATCTGATGGCGCGGCAACAAAAGCGGGATCTGCGGCGCCCAGGCGCCGGTGATGAAGCCGTTGACGAAGAACAGCGCGGCCACCGCCCAGCGCCCGCGTTTGACTGCCTGCATGTCCACTATGCGCTCCTGTTTTGCGCCGTCATAGACAGGAACCGGCGGGCAGGGAAGACCCGGCGGAACGGTTTTGTCGCCGGGGGGCCGTCGTCAGGGCCATCGAGGCCCTGCCAACGGCGCTGCCGTTCCCGCGCCCGGTCTGGTGGCGGGGTCAGTCCTCGGCAGCCTCACAACGTCAGCGCAAGCCGCGTGCCCTGATCGATGGCGCGCTTGGCGTCAAGCTCGGCTGCGACATCCGCTCCGCCGATCACATGCACGGCAACCCCGAGCGCAATCAACTGGTCCGCCAGCCGCCGCTCGGGCAGTTGCCCGGCGCACAGAACGACATCATCCACCGCCAGCAACTCCTCGACCCCGTCGCGGGTAATAACCAGACCCTCTGCCGTGATCCGGCCGTAGCTGACCCCCCCCAGCATCCGCACACCCCTTGCCTGCAGGGCGGCGCGGTGAATCCAGCCGGTCGTCTTGCCAAGGCCGCGCCCCGGCTTTTCCGCCTTGCGCTGCAGCAGCCAGACCTCACGCGGCGACGGTTCGGGCACCGGCGTCTGCAAGCCGCCCCCCACCTCAGCCGGATCGCCCACGCCCCATTCCCGCCGCCATTCCGCCGGATGCAACGTGGCGCTTTCTCCGGTCTGGGTCAGGAATTCGGCCACATCGAACCCGATGCCGCCCGCCCCGATGATCGCGACCCGCCGCCCGACCGGTGCGCCATTCAACACCCGCGCATAGGACAGCGCCCGCTCCTGACCCTCCAGACCCGGATCGCGGGGGGCGACGCCGGTGGCAATGACAACCTGATCAAAACCCGCGAGCGCTTCGGCATCCGCCTCGGCCCGCCGCACCTCGACCCCCGACCGTGCCAGCCCGGCCGCAAACCACGCCACCAGCCCGTCGAATTCCTCTTTTCCCGGGATCTTGCGTGCCAGGTTCAACTGGCCGCCGATCTCGCCCTTTTCAAAGAGCACCACCTGATGGCCACGCTCGGCGGCCTTGAGCGCGCAGGCAAGACCCGCCGGGCCTGCGCCGACGACAGCCACCCGTTTGCGGGCGGCGGGGGGGGCCTCGAACTCCGCCTCATGACAGGCGGCCGGGTTGACGAGACATGACGTCAGCTTGCCCGAAAAGGTATGGTCCAGACAGGCCTGATTGCAGGCGATGCAGGGTGCAATCTCGGCCGCGCGACCTGCTGCCGCCTTGGTGACAAAGTCGGGGTCGGCGAGGAAGGGCCGCGCCATCGACACCATATCGGCCTGACCGCCCGCCACGATCCCTTCGGCCACCTCCGGCGTGTTGATCCGGTTCGAGGCGATGACCGGGATCGTGACCTCGCCCCTCAGCCGTGCCGTCAGCCACGCAAATGCCGCCCGCGGCACCGAGGTCGCAATCGTGGGCACCCGCGCCTCGTGCCAGCCGATGCCCGAATTCAGCACCGATGCGCCCGCCACCTGAATGGCCAGCGCCAGCGTGGCCACTTCATCCCAGGTCGAGCCATTGGGGATGAGGTCGATCAGACTGATCCGGTAAATGACGATGAAATCGGGGCCGACTGCCGCCCGCACCCGCCGCACCACCTCGACCGGCAGCCGCATCCGGTTGGCATAGTCGCTACCCCAGCGATCCTGACGGTGGTTCACATGCCGGACGAGGAACTGGTTCAGGAAATAGCCCTCCGACCCCATGACTTCGACCCCGTCATAGCCCGCCTCCTGCGCGCGAACGGCGGCCGTCACCATGTCGGCGATCTGCTTTTCGATCCCCGCCTCGTCCAGTTCGGCCGGCACAAAAGGCGAGATCGGTGACTTGATGGCCGAGGCCGAAACGCAATCCTTGCCATAGGCATAGCGCCCGGCATGCAGGATCTGCATCGCAATCCGCCCGCCCTCGGCATGCACCCGGTCGGTGACGCTGCGGTGGTTGGCGATGTCGGTGGCCGTGTAAAGCCCCGCCGCCCCCGGAAACACGCCGCCCTCGCGATTGGGCGCCATGCCGCCCGTCACCATCAGCCCGGCCCCGCCGCGCGCCCGTGCGGCATAAAACCGCGCCACCCGTGCCCAGTCACCCGTCTCCTCCAGCCCGGTATGCATCGACCCCATCAACACACGGTTGCGAAGCGTCACGCCGCTCAGCGTGATCGGTGACAGCAGGGCAGGGTAGGGCATGGAAATTCCTCCGGTTGCCACGATCCTGCCCGGAAGGCCCCGCCTTGTCACCCGTGACACGGCGTCACCAGCGGGGTTGACGGCGCAGGCGACGCAGTATATTACTAATTAGATATATAGCCGAATGGTAAATAAATGACCGACCAGCTGTCCCTTACCCTCGCGGCCCTTGCCGATCCGACCCGGCGCGCGATGCTGCTGAAGCTGTCCGACGGCACGGCGACCGTGGGAGAGCTTGGCGCGCCCTTCGCGCTCAGCCAACCTGCGATCTCCAAGCATATCAAGGTGCTGGAACGCGCCGGCCTGATCTCGCGCGGCCGTCTGGCCCAGACCCGGCCCTGCCAGCTGGAACCCGGCAAACTGCGGGAGCTTGACGCCTTCATGGCGCATTTCCGCGTCGTCGCCGAACGCCAGATGGATCAGCTGGAAACCTATCTCACCACACTGCAAGCCAAAGGAACCGCATCATGACCACCGCACCCCTGACCGTCTCCCGCCTCTTCAAGGCCCCGCTGGCCATGGTGTGGGCGGCAACCACCGACCCCTCCCATCAGGCGCAATGGCTCAGCCCCGACAATCCCGCCGCATTCCGGTCCCGGATGGATTTCACCGTCGGCGGCAGCCATTTTTATGGCTCTCCCAATCCCGACGGCTCGGTGATGTGGGGCCGGCAGGTTTACCGCGAGATCGTGCCCCTCAAGCGCGTGGTCTGCGTCCAGTCCTTCACCGACAAGGACGGCAACATAGCACCCCACCCGATGGCCCCGACCTGGCCGCGCGAAATGCTGTCGACCACCGAGTATGAAGACCTTGGCGATGGCACGACACGGCTGTCCGTGACCTGGCTGCCGCTGAACGCCACTGCCGAACAGGAAGCCACCTTCGATGGCGCCCGCGCCGGCATGAACGGCGGCTGGGACAACCAGTTCAACCAGATCGAGGCCTATCTGGCGCGGCTCTGACCCGCGGTCCGGCGCGGACCAAGCCGCCTATTTCGCCTCCAGCGAGGCGATATAGGCGGTCAGGTTCGCGACTTCCTCCACGGTCAGAAGATTGCTCATCTGCGGCATCCGTGAATGCATGTCCGGCCACCAGATCCGGCTGGTGATCTCATCCGGCGTGCGGAAAGCGGCGATCGAGGCGAAACTTGGCGGCATGGTCTTGAAAGCCCCGCCGGCTTCGATGTCGTGACAGCGCACGCAGTACTGTTCGGCCAGCGGGCGCCCGGCGACCGGGTCCCCCGTGCCTTGGGCCATGGCCGGAAGCGCCGCGCACAGCGCGAGGACAGTCGAGAGTGATGCAGCAGATTTCATCATGCGATCCTTTCTCTTGCCTTGGGGCAGGATGATCCGTTCGCCGTC
>JANMCI010000180.1:0-2324 GCA_031361245.1 Rhodobacterales bacterium | reverse complement strand
GTCGATGATCAGGACATCCAGCTCGCCCCACGCCACTTGGGTGATCAACTGCTGCAACGCCCCCATGATCATCGACCTGCCGCCGGGAACGGGGGACATTCAGTTGACGCTGTGCCAGCGGACGCATCTGACGGGGGCGCTGGTCGTGTCGACCCCGCAGGACGTGGCGCTTTTGGACGCGCGCAAGGCGCTGGACATGTTCGTGAAGCTCAAGACCCCGGTTCTGGGGCTGATCGAGAACATGTCCACCTATATCTGCCCCAATTGCGGCCATGAGGCGCATATCTTTGGCCATGGCGGGGTGGCCGCGGAGGCCAGGCGGCTGGACCTGCCGTTTCTGGGCGAGTTGCCGCTGAACATCGAGGTCAGGCTCGCGGGCGATGCGGGCACGCCGATTGCGGCCACGGACGGACCCTTGGCCGAGCCCTACATGCGGCTGGCGGCGCGGCTGGTCGCCGGGGGGATGGCATGATCATCCGGCCCGTAACTCCGGCAGACCTGGCGGTGTGGGAGGAATTGTTCGACGCCTATGCGGCGTTTTACAAGACCACGGTCGGGCCGGAGGCCAAGGCGGCGGTCTGGGGCTGGATCTTTGCCGAGGCGCCGGATTTCTGGTGCGATGTGGCCGAGGTCGAGGGGCGGGTCGTGGGCTTTGCCCAGTATCAGTTGATGCACCGCTCGCTGTCCGGGGCCAAGGTTTGCTATTTGTCGGACCTTTTTGCCCGGCCCGAGGTGCGGGGCGGCGGCGTCGGGCGGGCGCTGATCGACCACGTGATCGGCTTTGCGCGCGGGCGCGGGATCAACAATGTGCGCTGGCTGACGCAGGAGTTCAACTATGCCGGGCGCAGGCTGTATGACAGCTACCGGCCGAAGAGCGACTTCATCCTCTATTCGGTGCCGGTGGAGGGCTAGGCAGGGCTGATCTTGGGCGTTCACAGGCAAGCGCGCGGGGCGGTGGGCCGGGGTGTCCTGACTTTGGGGCGCCAAGGATCGGTGGGGGGGCTTTGCCGTGTGCGCGGGATTGCGTCGGCGGGGTTTTGACCTAGTCTCGGGCGCAGGAGCATTGCCGGAGCCTTGCCATGACCCCCACGATCACAGCTTTTGCCCAATCGCCCGACCGGGGCCGGGGGATGGCGCGGGACATGCGGGTGCGCTGGGCACTGGAAGAGGTGGGGCAGGCCTATGAGGTGCGGCTGGTCTCCTGTGCCGAGATTAAGGCGCCCGAGCATCTGGCGCGGCATCCGTTCGGGCAGATCCCGACCTATGAGGAGGGGGGGCTGGTCCTTTTTGAATCGGGCGCGATCATCCAGCATATCGCCGAGACCCATCCAGGCCTGCTGCCGCAGGAGCCCGCAGCGCGGGCGCGGGCGGTGGGCTGGATGTTCGCGGCGCTGAACACGGTCGAGCCGCCCTGTCTGGAACGCGAAACCATGGTGTTCATGGACCGCGACAAGCCGTGGTTCGAGGCGCGGATGCCGATGGTCGAGGGGCGCATGAGGCTGCGCCTTGGTCAGCTTGCGGCGCGTCTGGGGCAGGGGGACTGGCTGGACTGCGATTTCAGTGCAGGCGATCTGATGATGGTCGGGGTACTTTTGCGCGCCAGATCTTCGGGCCTTGTGGACGAATTTGCCAATCTGGCGGCCTATGTTGCAAGGGCCACGGCCCGGCCTGCCTATCAGCGGGCCTTTGCGGCGCAACTGGCGGTGTTCACCGATCTTGCGGCAAGGCAGGGCTGACTTACCACGCGGCGGGTTTGCGTTTGTGGAAAAGCCCGCCTGTCGGGCCGTCGTCGGGCAGCAGGGCCAGCCAGATCGGCGTATCGGCGCCCTCTTCCGGCGACAGGGGCGCGCCGGCACCGCCCATGCGGGTGGCGACCCAGCCCGGATCGCAGGCATTGATCTTTACCCCCGGCGGCAAGTCGCGGGGGAGCGCATGGGTCAGGGCGTTGAGGGCGGCTTTGGCCACGCCGTAGGCTCCCGGCCCGCCAAGGCCCTGCGCATGAGAGCCCCAGCCGGAGGACAGATTGACGATGCGGGCCCAGCCGGTTTGTCGCCAATGCGGCGTGCAAAGCCGGATGAGGTCGAGGGGGGCATTCACCATGACCTCCATCGCCATGTCGAAATCGCTGCCCTTGGCCAGCAGAGAGGTGTGGCCCAGCACGCCCGCGTTGTTCACAAGGATGTCGAAGCCGCCCGCATCGGTGACGGCGGTGAAATAGCTGTCGGCGTCGGTCAGGTCGATATGCGCAAAGCGGCAGCCGAGGGCGGTGGCGGCCTCGCGCCCCTCAGCCTCGTTCCGCGCGCCGATGGTGACGGTGCAGCCCT
>JANMCI010000143.1:0-10245 GCA_031361245.1 Rhodobacterales bacterium | reverse complement strand
ATATTGGTCGAGACACCACGGATCCGGATTTCGCGCAGGGCCCGGTCCATGCGGCGAATGGCGGCATCCGGTGTCTGCGCCCAGGCCGTGACCTTGACGAGAAGCGAGTCGTAATAGCGCGTGATGACCCCGCCCGCATAGGCCGTGCCACCATCCAGACGGATGCCCATGCCGGTGGCCGAGCGGTATGCTGTCAGGCGGCCATAGTCGGGGATGAAATTATTCTGCGGGTCTTCGGTCGTCACCCGGCACTGCAGGGCGTGGCCGTTCAGGCGGATTTCGGACTGGCTGCTGACGCCGGTCGCCTCGGCAAGGGATTTGCCCTCGGCGATCTTGATCTGGGCCTGCACGATGTCGATGCCGGTTACCTGCTCGGTGACAGTATGTTCGACCTGTACGCGGGGATTGACCTCGATGAAGTAGAATTTTGAGGTGTCCATATCCATCAGGAATTCGACGGTGCCCGCACATTCATAGCCCACATGGGCGCAGATGCGGCGGCCAAGGTCGCAAACCTCGGCCCGCTGTTCTGGCGTCAGGTAAGGGGCTGGGGCGCGTTCGACAACCTTCTGGTTGCGTCGCTGGACCGTACAGTCGCGTTCGAACAAGTGAAAGATCTCGCCATGCTTGTCGCCAAGGATCTGCACCTCGACGTGCCGTGCGCGCAGAATCATCTTTTCCAAATAGCCTTCGCCATTGCCAAAGGCAGCTTCGGCCTCGCGTCGGCCTTCGCGGACCTTGTCGGCCACTTCGTCGGGGCCATTGACTGGACGCATGCCGCGCCCGCCGCCGCCCCAAGACGCTTTGAGCATCAGGGGATAGCCAACCTCGGCAGCTTGCTTCTTGATAAGATCGAAGTCGTCGCCCAGAACTTCGGTGGCCGGAATGACCGGAACACCGGCGGCCATGGCAACGCGGCGGGCGGAAGCCTTGTCGCCAAGGGCGCGCATGGTGTCGGCTTTGGGTCCGATGAAGGTGATGCCCGCCTGATCGCAGGCGTCAACGAAATCAGGGTTTTCCGACAGCAGGCCGTAGCCGGGATGGATGGCATCGGCGCCACAATCCTTGGCAACGCGAATGATCTCGGGGATCGACAGATAGGCCCCGACAGGCGACAGACCCTCACCGATCAGATAGGCTTCGTCGGCCTTGAAGCGGTGGAGGGAAAGCTTGTCCTCCTCGGCATAGACGGCGACCGTCTTTTTGCCCAATTCATTGGCGGCGCGCATGACCCGGATGGCAATCTCGCCGCGGTTGGCGATGAGGATTTTCTTGAACTCGGTCATGGCAGCCCCCTGATCCGGCGGTGGAACGGGGGCACCTTAGTCATGCTGCGGTGCGGCGCAAGGGTGGAAAAGAGTAGGCGGAACATCTGTGAGGCGCGGAATTCGCAGCAAAGCAGGGCGATCGGTGTTAGTTTGGGCGAGATGGAAGCGAGGATGCTGTTCAAAGGGGGGGAGCATGAAGAAATTCATTATCGGATGGATGACCTGGAAGCCGGGAATGCAGGATGAATTTCTGGCGCTGGCGCGCAGTCATCAGGAAAGGACAAGAGCCGAGCCGGGGTGCGAGTTCTTTGACATCACCCTCAGCCTGGATCAGCCAAATGTGGCGATTGTCGCTGAGTGTTTTTCGGACGAAGCGGCACATGAGACCCACAACGCCGCCCCGCACATGGTGCGGTTTCGCGAGACCATGGCCCGCATCTTGAGCGACGGGCGGTTTCACAACATTTATTCTGACAATATCAGGGTCGATGAGGTGCATTTCGACTGAAGGCGCGGCGCGCCCGCCTGTGTATCGTCAGGACGGCCGTCTGCGGAATTTGACCCGGTGACAAACCTTTCAATCGGGTTAATGAAAACAGATAAGCTATTGTAAATAAAAGGAATAAACAGATGTCGCAAGTTGCGACATCGGTCGATTCCGGCCTATTCTCCCTTTGGCACCACCCGGTTGACCAGCGGCACTTCTTGCAGAAGGAACGCAAAACCAAGGCCGATCAGCGACATTGCGGCGGCAATCCAGTAGATCGGCGCAATTGCGTCGATTACGGCAGCGGAGACCTGAGTTTGCACTTCAGGCGAAAGCTTGGCCATGGTCTGCGGGCCAAGTTGGGCACCGCCGCCAAGCGCAGAAGCGGCGTCGCCAAGTCCGGTCATCAGGCGTTGCGAGAACAAGGCTCCAAAGGCAGCAACGCCAAGGGCACCGCCGGTCTGGCGCACCATTATGCCGGCGGCGGTGGCTGTGCCCATGGTTTCACGCGGCACAGCATTTTGAACGGCGGTGGTGACGACCGGAAAGATGCAGCCCATGCCTAGGCCGACCATCATCAGGGAAAAACTGAACATCGCCGTGCCCGTGTCACGCTGCAACTGAGTGAGCAGCAGCATCCCCACCATAAGCGTCGACATGCCGATGATCGGCAGGATCCAATATTTTCCGGTCCGGCCCATATACTGTCCCGAAAGGGTCGAGGTCAAAAGGATGCCCACGGTCATGGGGATCAACTGGAGACCCGAGCCAGTGGGCGAAGCCCCCTTGGCGATCTGCAGATAGATCGGAATGAAGGTGATCGCCCCGAACATTGCTGCGCCGACAATAAAACCGATGACGGATGTCACCCAAAACACGTTCATCTTGAACAGCCACATCGGCAAGATCGGTTCGGTGGCGCGAAACTCGATAATCACAAAGGCGGCCATGCTGGCCACCGTCAGGGCGGCGAGGGCCAGGGCTTCGGGTGAGTTCCAGCCAAAGCTGCGCCCACCAAGGCTGGTCAGGAGGGTCAGCGCGCCAAGTCCCCCTGTCAACGTCAGGGCGCCCCACCAATCAATCCTGTGGCTGGTGCGAATGCCGCGAGGCTTGAAGCTGGCGGCAAAGCCGACCAGGGCGATCAGTCCCAACGGCAGATTGATGAAGAAAATCCAGTGCCAGTCGAGATTCTCGGAAATCCAGCCGCCGGCCAGGGGGCCAAGGACCGAAGAGGTCGAGAAAACGGCAGCAAATACCCCCTGGATCTTGCCACGCTCTCGTGGCGGAACGGCATCGCCCACCACCGACAAGGCCAGCACGAACAGCCCTCCGCCCCCCAGACCCTGAACTGCCCGCGCCACGATCAGGAAGGTCATCGACGAGGCCACACCGCACAGGACCGAGCCCAGGAGGAACAGTGCGACCGAGACAAAAATGGTATTGCGACGTCCGTACAAATCGCCGAGCTTGCCATAAAGCGGGGCAACAATAGTCGACGTCAGGATATACGCCGTCACAACCCACGACAGATGCTCAAGTCCGCCAAGATCGGCGACGATCGTGGGCAGGGCGGTCGACACGATGCTTTGATCAAGCGACGCCAGCAGCAAAAGCAGCCCGATCGACAGGATGACGAGGCGCATCGAGCCGGTTTCCTGGGCTTGACTACCAGGAGGTTGGCCCGAGGAAGAACTACCAGACATCGAGTACTCCTGTCGCGCGGCGGTGACGCAGGGCTATGCCGCGAACAGAAGCATGTCAAGGGCACATAATTGCCGTTATCATATGGTTGACAATCGCACTCAATTGCGCCAAGGGCGGAGCATGGACAGCGCCAATCATCACCCCAAGCACCATCTCGAGGAGATTCAGGCAACGCTCAGGGAACAAGGGTTTTCTGACGATGCGGCAGCGGCGCTCTTGTCGTTGGATGCCGATCATTTTCACCATGTCCGCCGGGTCATGAAGGGCGATGTGCCCCAGGCTCTCATGCAAGAGTTGGATGCACGGCTGGAAAACACCCAATTCCAGGCGCTGACCTCCATCATGCGAATCGCGAACGGCTATGGCCGTCCGCAGGCACAGGAGGTCACAGTGGGATTGCTTGCCGAGGAGATGAACCTCGATCCTTCCCGCGCAAGCCGGATCGCCGCTGATCTCGTCGAACGTGGATTGGTGGAGCGGGCGGTCAGTCAGCAGGATGGCCGCCGGTCTGTCCTTAACACCACCAGCGCCGCACGCGATCTGATGCGGGCCTTTCTGCAGGCCAAATGGCAGCGAACTGTCAAGCTGTTCGCCACATGGTCAGAGGCAGATATCGTGACCTTCGCGCGGCTTTTCGGGCGCTTTAGCGATGGCATGGGCGAGCAATACCCGGGGCAGGGGCTCACGGCATCCAGTCCCCCGGGTCCAGTCGCGCAAGACGAATAGTTTATCGTCGCCGCAAGGTTGCGCCAGACGCGGGTGCAGGCTGCCAGCAACCCGGCAGCTTGCCTGACCGTCTGAGTCGGTTGCAGGGCGACTTTGTGAACATATGAAGAACAGTGCTTTCCCTTCGCCGCAAGCCGCGCTAACTTGGCCGCATGAGCGGCTGGGATGAAAGCGAAGCATTTGAGGCGGCGATGCCGCTGAGCCAGCGCGCGGTGGCGGCGCGGCCCCGGCCGTATATGGACGACCTGAACCCGGCGCAGCGCGAGGCTGTGGAGGCGTTGGACGGGCCGGTCCTGATGCTGGCGGGGGCGGGCACTGGCAAGACCAAGGCGCTGACGGCGCGGATCGTGCACTTGCTGGCCATGGGCCGGGCGCGGCCAAATGAAATCCTGGCTGTGACCTTCACCAACAAGGCGTCGCGTGAGATGAAGTTGCGGATCGGCAGGTTGCTGGGGGATGCGGCGGAGGGCATGGCATGGATGGGCACGTTCCATTCTCTGTCGGTCAAGATCCTGCGGTGCCATGCTGACCTGGTGGGACTGAAATCAAACTTCACCATTCTGGATACGGATGACCAGTTGCGCTTGCTCAAGCAACTGATAGCGGCCGCCAATATCGACGAAAAACGCTGGCCGGCGCGGATGCTGGCGTCGATGATCGACAGTTGGAAGAACCGCGCACTGACGCCGGACAAGGTGCCTTCGTCCGAAGCGGGGGGCTATAACAACCGGGGGACCGAGCTTTACGAGGCCTATCAGGAGCGGCTCAAGACTCTGAATGCCACGGACTTCGGCGATCTCTTGCTCCACTGTGTGGTGATTTTCCAGAAACATCCGGACGTGTTGGCGCAGTATCAGCGCTGGTTCCGCTATATTCTCGTGGACGAGTATCAGGACACCAACGTCGCCCAATATCTGTGGCTGCGGCTGTTGGCGCAGGAGCACAAGAATATCTGCTGCGTGGGCGATGACGACCAGTCGATCTATGGCTGGCGCGGGGCCGAGGTTGGCAACATCCTGCGCTTTGACAAGGACTTCCCGGGTGCCAAGGTGGTGCGACTTGAGCAGAACTACCGCTCGACACCGCATATCCTTGCAGCCGCCTCTGGCGTGATTGCCGCAAATGCGGGGCGGCTGGGCAAGACGCTGTGGACCGAAGAGACCAAGGGCGAGAGGGTGCGCCTCATCGGTCACTGGGATGGCGAGGAGGAGGCCCGCTGGATTGGCGAGGAGGTCGAGGCGCTGCAGCGCGGGGCGCGGGGGCTCAAGCCGCTCAGTCTGGAGGGCATGGCCATTCTGGTCCGTGCCAGCCATCAGATGCGGGCGTTCGAGGACCGCTTTCTGACCATCGGGCTGCCTTACCGGGTCATCGGGGGGCCAAGGTTCTATGAACGGTTGGAAATCAGGGATGCGATGGCCTATTTCCGGCTGGCGGTCTCGCCCGACGATGATCTGGCCTTCGAGCGGGTGATCAACACGCCGAAGCGTGGGCTGGGCGACAAGGCGCAGGCGGACATCCAGCGGCTGGCGCGGGTTTCGGGGGTGTCGCTGCTGGACGGGGCACGCGAGGTCCTGGCCAAGGCGGTGATCGGGGGCAAGGGCGCGGCGCAGCTCAGGGCCTTTGTCGAGGGGGTGGACCGGTGGCATCTGGTCACCCGGCGCGAGCACAGTCACATCGAACTGGCCGAAACCATTCTGGAGGAGTCGGGCTACACCGAGATGTGGCAGAACGACAAGACGCCGGAAGGGCCGGGGCGGCTGGAAAACCTGAAGGAACTGATCAAGGCGCTGGAGCAGTTCGAGAACCTGCAAGGCTTTCTGGAACACGTCAGCCTGATCATGGACAACGAGACCGAGGAGGCGCAGGAAAAGGTCAGCATCATGACCCTCCACGCCGCCAAGGGGCTGGAGTTTCCGGCGGTCTTTCTGCCGGGCTGGGAGGATGGGCTGTTCCCGTCGCAACGCTCGATGGATGAGAGCGGCAAGAAGGGGTTGGAGGAGGAGCGGCGGCTGGCTTATGTGGGGATCACGCGGGCCGAGAAGCTGTGCACGATCTCGTTCGCCAGCAACCGCCGGGTTTATGGGCAGTGGCAGAGCCAGCTGCCAAGCCGCTTCATCGACGAGCTTCCGGCCGCCCATGTCGAGGTGCTGACGCCGCCCGGCCTTTATGGCGGGGGCTATGGAGCGGCGGCACCGGCTTACGGCTCGGCCATCGAGGACAGGGCGAGCAAGGCGGATGCCTATAATTCGCCGGGATGGCGGCGGATGCAGGACCGGGCCTCGTCACGCCCCGTAAGCCAGCCGCAGGAGGCGCGGGACATGGTTATCGATGCGGTGGCCATATCGGGCTATGGCATCGGGGACCGGGTGTTCCATCAGAAGTTCGGCTATGGCGAGGTCATGGCCGTCGAGGGCGACAAGCTGGACATCGAGTTCGACCTGGCCGGGTCCAAGAAGATCGTTGCCCGCTGGGTCATACCGGCACATCAGGCGGATGACGTTCCGTTCTGAGCAAGCGTCGCTTTTGACGACATCGTGTTTTAATGTTTTAATACAATAACTTACCGGTTTCCGTTAACCAGATTGAAAGGTTTTTCTCGCGACAATTTCAGCGGTTCGGCTGCCTTTTGCGGACGGACGCCTCCGGCGGGAGTATTTGGAAAGCTGCAAATCAGAGGCGGCGTGTGGCGGCCTCGAGTGCCACGATCGCGAGGCCGGCCACGAGGCCCCAGAAGGCCGCGCCGATGCTGAAGATTGCCACCCCCGATGCGGTAACCGCCAGGGTTATGCTGGCCGCGAAGCGGGTGGCGGGGGATGCGTAGGCGGTGGTGAGCGCGCCTG
This sequence comes from Rhodobacterales bacterium, assembly GCA_031361245.1. Taxonomy (GTDB): domain Bacteria; phylum Pseudomonadota; class Alphaproteobacteria; order Rhodobacterales; family Rhodobacteraceae; genus Stagnihabitans. Next base: position 3,220 of record JANMCI010000143.1, on the reverse strand, counting down.
TCAGCGGGCCGAGCAGGGCAAGGGCGACCAGCAGCGCCATGAGGTCGGCCGGCAGGGAGCGCAGCAGTGGCAGAATGACCGGGCCGAGCAGGCCGAGCGCCAGCCAGACCCCGGCATAGGCGAGGCCAACCTTCCAGCGCTGCGTCCGGTCGGGATGGACGTCATCGCCAAGGCAGATCGCGGCGGTGATGGCGGCCATCGAGACCGTATGGGCGCCAAAGAGGCCTGCGACCGCTGAAAGACCGCCCGTGGTGATCAGGGCGGGGCGCACCGGAGGCGCGTAGCCCGCGGCGCGCAGGGTGGCAAAGCCGGGCAGGTTTTGCGAGGCCATGGTGACGAGGTAAAGCGGCAGCGCCAGACCCATCAACACGTCGGCGCGGAAGTCGGGCGGGATGAAGGTCAGATGCGGCAGGGGCAGGCTGAGGGCGGGCAGCACGGCGGCGCCGGTGCCATAGGCGGTGGCGACGCCGGTGGCCAGTGCCGCCAGCACGGCAAGGGCGGGGCTGCGCAGGCGGACCAGCGCAAAGACCGCCAGCATCGGCAAGGCAACGCCGCCCAAGGCAAGGGCAGCCGTGGCGCCCTTGAGGCAGAACGGCAAGAGCACGCCCGCCAGCATCGCCCCGGCGATGCCGTCGGGGATACGGGCGACAAGCCGTCCAAGGGGGCCAAATGCGCCGGTCAGAGCGATCAGCAGGCCGGTGATGACAAAAGCGCCGACAGCCTCGGCCATGGCGATGCCGTGGGTTGCGGCAATCAGGGCCGCGCCCGGTGTGGACCATGCCAGCACCACCGGCACGCGGGTCCACAGGCTGAGGCCTGCCGAGCCCGCGGCCTTGATCAGGCAGATGGCCAGCACCCAGCTTGCGGTATGCGCCTCGGTTGCGCCAAGGGCTGAGGCGGCGGCCAGAACCAGGGCGATGGTGGAGCCGTAGCCCACCAGCGAGGCCACAAGTGCCGCGGAAATCAGGGAAATTCGCAAGGACGCCTCCGCCGGAACGAGGGGCACTATTTCCGCGCGCGCGACGGATTGCAAGGGGAGGGGAGCGCGGCACCCTCCGGGAGGAGGTGGAGGGTGCCGCTGGTCCCTTGGGCCCTCGGGAGGAGGTGAGAGCCTTTGGCACGCCGTTGGCGGTGTCACCCGCCGAATTTGCGCGGCAACCCCGGGGAGGAGGTTGGGGCTGCCGCTGGTCCCTTGGGCTCTCGGGAGGAGGTTAGTGCCTTTGGCACGCCGTTGGCGGTGTCACCCGCCGAATTTGCACGGCACCCTCCGGGAGGAGGTGGAGAGTGCCGCTGGTCCGAGGGCCCTCGGGAGGAGGTGAGGGCCGGTCGCACATCGTGGGTCGGGCGTTCCGACCGGAATAAAGGGCGGCGATGCCAGGGAGGAGGACGGCATCGCCGCTTTGCCAGGGACCGTCAGGGAGGAGGTTGACGGACCGGCGAAGGCTTATTTCGCGTAGGCGGCCTCGTAGGCCAGTTCGGCGATGTTGGCGCGGCTCAGCCCCAGATCGGTCAGGTCACGGTCGGTCAGTGCCGACAGTTCCGCCAGGGTCTGGGAGTAGAGGCGGCGACGAGCGACGGCCTCTTTCACCATTTTGACCACCGACGAGAAGCGATCCGAGATGCTCAGAGGCGCCGAGCGAGAGTTTACATATGCCATTTTCAGCCTCACATTCTTTATTGGGCGCCGCACCGTTCCGCGTATCGAAGCGATCCTGTCGCGCTGTTAGGGCAAACATGGGCCTATTGCTGCGAGTGCACAATACGCCCATCGGTCAATGCTGCCATGCAGCGAGCGCATGGCTGGGCGTCGCAAAATTTTCATACTTTACAGGCTCTTCGATGAAATTTTGAGCGTTTGGTCAACTGAGCCTTGCCCTTTGCCGCAAAGCAGAACACCTTCGATGCGGGCTTAGGCAAAGGAAAAACAGATGTCCGTGTCGCGGGAAGAGGTTATGGCGCTGCTTGGGCGGATTTCAACCCCGGGCGGGGGAAATCTGGTGAGCCGGGACATGATTCGAGCGCTGGTGGTCGAGGATGGCGCGGTGCGCTTCGTGATCGAGGCGGAGACGCCCGAGGCGGCGCGCGGGCTGGGACCGACTCAGGTGGCGGCCGAGATCGCGGTCAAGGCGCTGCCGGGGGTGACTTCGGTCTCGGTCGTGACGACCGCGCACAGTTCGGGGGCGCATGGGCCGGCTGGCAAGCCGCCGCCGCCCGCGCTGAAGATCGGGCAGCATCCGACGCCGCAACAGGGCGGGCCGCAGCGCGTCAGCGGCGTGGACCGGATCATCGCGGTGGCGAGCGGAAAGGGCGGGGTGGGCAAATCCACCGTCGCATCCAATCTGGCGGTGGCGCTGGCAAGGCAGGGGCGGCGGGTCGGGCTTCTGGACGCCGACATCTATGGGCCGAGCCAGCCGCGGATGATGGGGGTCAGCAAGCGGCCCGCCTCGCCCGATGGCAAGATCATCGAGCCGTTGCAAGCCCATGGTGTCACGATGATGTCGATCGGCCTGATGCTGAAAGAGGATGAGGCGGTGATCTGGCGCGGGCCGATGATCATGGGGGCGTTGCAGCAGTTGATCACCCAAGTGGCGTGGGGCGAGCTGGACATCCTGATTATCGACCTGCCGCCGGGAACGGGGGACATTCAGTTGACGCTGTGCCAGCGGACGCATCTGACGGGGGCGCTGGTCGTGTCGACCCCGCAGGACGTAGCGCTTTTGGACGCGCGCAAGGCGCTGGACATGTTCGTCAAGCTCAAGACCCCGGTTCTGGGGCTGATCGAGAACATGTCCACCTATATATGCCCCAATTGCGGCCATGAGGCGCATATCTTTGGCCATGGTGGGGTGGCCGAGGAGGCCAGACGGCTGGACCTGCCGTTTCTGGGCGAGTTGCCGCTGAACATCGAGGTCAGGCTCGCAGGCGATGCGGGCACGCCGATTGCGGCCACGGAAGGACCCTTGGCCGAGCCCTACATGCGGCTGGCGGCGCGGCTGGTCGCCGGGGGGATGGCATGATCATCCGGCCAGTAACTCCGGCAGACCGGGCGGTGTGGGAGGAACTGTTCGACGCCTATGCGGCGTTTTACAAGACCACGGTCGGGCCGGAGGCCAAGGCGGCGGTCTGGGGCTGGATCTGCCCGAACGGATGCCGCGCCAGATGCTCGGGCGCCTTCATCTCGGCAAAGGAGACCAGCCGCACCTCATAGGCCTGCCCCACC
>JANMCI010000038.1:0-8412 GCA_031361245.1 Rhodobacterales bacterium | reverse complement strand
ATGGCCGCAATCCACCCGCGCGATCAGCGAGTTGCGGTTGTCGTTCCGCGTTCGCCCGGCCGGCTTTCTGGCCGGTCTGGCCGGGCCGCGCGTGCTGCATCTGGACATCGTCGACTACCCCGGCGAGTGGCTTTTGGACCTTGGTCTGCTGGACAAGAGCTATGCCGAATGGTCCGAGGCGACGCTGGAGCGCATTGCGAAACGGCCGGAGGCTGCGGACTTCATGGCGCGGGCGCGGGCCGAGGATGGCTCGCTGCGGCTGGATGAGGGGCGGGCGCAGGAGCTTGCAGCCGCGTTCACCGCCTATCTGGTGGCCGCGCGGGCGGCGGGCTGGTCGGACTGCACGCCGGGGCGGTTCCTGTTGCCCGGCGAATTGGCGGGCAGCCCGGTGCTGACCTTCGCGCCCTTGCCGCAGCCGTCGCAGGCCGGTCGCGGCTCGCTCTGGCGCGAGATGGCGCGGCGCTATGACGGCTACCGCTCCAAGGTCGTCCAGCCGTTCTTCCGCGACCATTTCGCCAAGGTCGACCGCCAGATCGTGCTGGTCGACGTGCTGGGGGCGATCCATCAGGGCCCGCAGGCGGTCGAGGATCTGCGCCGCACCATGGCGGATGTGCTGGGCGCCTTTCGCCCCGGTCGCAATGGCTGGCTGACAGCCCTTCTGGGCGGCAAGCGGGTCGAGAAGATCCTGTTTGCCGCCACCAAGGCCGACCATCTGCACCACGCCCAGCATCCCGCCCTGACCGCCATCATGGCCGCCATGCTGGCTGAAGCGAAGTCGCGCGCCGATTTCGCCGGTGCGGTGACCGAGGCACTGTCGATTGCCGCGCTGCGCTGCACGGTCGAAGAGACGGTCGAGCGCGGTGGCGAGGTGCTGGAGGCGGTGCGCGGGCGGCTGATGTCGGGCAAAAGTGCCGTGATGTATCCCGGCCAATTGCCCGGCGATCCCGCCCGCCTGCTGTCGCCGGCCCGGAAAGGGGCCGAACGCTGGCTCGATGCCGATTTCGGTCTGATGAGCTTTGCCCCCGCCCGGATGTCGCTGCGCCCGGGCGAGGGACCGCCACATATCAGGCTGGACCGCGCGGCCGAGTTCCTGTTCGGGGACCGGTTATGATCCTGCGCGACGCCACACCAAAGGACGCCGCCGGAATGGCCCGAGTGTTGGGGGATTGGTGCCGCGAGACGCCGTGGCTGCCCAAATTGCACAGCCGGGCGGACGACCTTGGCTTTGTCGGCGGCCTTCTGACGACCCATGTGGTGCGGCTGGGTTTCGCCGACACCAGTGGTTGCGCCGGTTTTCTGGCGCGACGCGGCGGCGAGATCGACGCGCTGTATCTGGCCCCGCAGGCGCGGGGCAGGGGGCTGGGCAAGGCGCTGCTGGAGGAGGCCAAGTCCTGCGGCCATCTGGGGCTGTGGACCTTTCAGGCAAATGCCGGGGCGCGGAGGTTCTATCTGCGCGAAGGGTTCCGCGAGGTCAGAATGACCGACGGCGCAGACAATGACGAAAAGCTGCCCGATGTCTGGATGGAGTGGTCCGCATGACCGATGAATTGCCCCGCCTGAAGGGTCCCCTGATGCTGGAACGGGCGGACGAGGTTGATCCGTCGCTGGCGCCTCTGGTGCCCGATCTGCCGGGCGGGCGGGCGATGCAGGGGGTTGCCGCTCTGGCCGCGCGTCGGCCTTCGGCCTTTGCCCGCTTTGCGACCTGGGTGTTTGGCAGCCTTTTCACGCTGGTCCTGTCGGTTGCGGCGTGGAATTTCGTGACCGGGCTTTTTGCCGCGAACACGGTGCTGGGCTGGGTGGCCTTTGTGCTGTTGATCGCAGCGCTGGCGATAGCGCTGGTGGTGCTGGTCGCCGAGCTTTCGGCCTTTTCCCGGCTGGGCAGGCTGGACCGCATCCGCACCGAGGCCGGCCGGGCCGAGGCGGCGGGCGATGTCCGGGCCGCGCGTGCCGTTGTGGTCGAGGTCACCCGGCTCTACGCCGGACGGGGCGAGACCGCCCTTGGCCGCAGCCGTCTGGCAGAGCGCCAGGGCGAGGTCATGGATGCCGATGCGCTGCTGGCGCTGGCTGAGGTTGAACTGCTGGCCCCGCTGGACCGGGCCGCCCTTGCGGCGGTGGAGGCAGCTGCGCGGCGGGTGGCGACGGTGACGGCGCTGGTGCCGCTGGCGCTGGCCGATGTGGCGACGGCGCTGGTGATGAACATGCGGATGATCCGCACCGTGGCCGAGATCTATGGCGGCCGCTCGGGCACGATGGGGTCGCTGAAGCTCTTGCGCCGGGTGTTCGTGTCACTGGTGGCAACCGGGGCAATGGCGCTGACCGATGACTTGCTGGGATCGTTTGCCGGCGGCGGTGTGCTGTCCAAGCTGTCGCGGCGTTTTGGCGAAGGGGTGGTGAACGGTGCGCTGACCGCGCGGGTCGGTTTGGCCGCGATGGACCTGTGCCGGCCCCTGCCTTGGGTCCGCCAGAAACGGCCGGGCGTGTCGGCGACGGTCAGCCGTGCACTGGCGGGCATGTTCGGGCGGGACACGTAAGCTGGGGGTTTTCCACCCCCAGACCCCCGGAGAGTATTTCGAAAGGTGCAAATTGGCAGGTCAGAGGCGCGCGGCGATCCGGCGCAGCCTGACCGGATTGCTGGTCTCGAGGCCCAGTTCTGCGAGCCCCCGGTCGGCGGCGTTGACGGCGATCACCATGCCGAGGCTGGGGTTGAGGAAGATACCAACAGGCACCACCGCTTCGCTTTCCAGATACCCGCGGCAGAAGCAACGACCACGGGCAGGGCCAGCCGCATCAGCACGCGTTTGCAAACCGTCGTAAATCGCCCCCGTTGCTTGTTGTTATCCGGTCACGGCGGCGGGGCGTACCAGTCCACCCAGCGACCGTGGAAATCGGCGCGGCCAAGGGGGATGACCTGCCCGCACGGCCAAAGCGTCAGCGTCAGCGCCGCACCTTGCTGCGGCCCGTCCCATTCCATCGCCAGATGGGCCAGCGGGGCATCCCCGGTCGCGGCGGCCCCGGCCCGGGTCAGGGCCGCCTGCCAGCGTTGCCGGGTGGACGGCGAGAAGTATTTTTCGGCCACGGTATGCCAGATCAGATGCAACGCCCCGGGATGCGGGGCGGCCAGCCGCGCCTCGGCCCAGATGGCGGCGTCGCCCGGCGCCACCCGGGGGCGCAGCCGTGCCACAAGGTCAAGGGCCGCAGCACAGCGCTGCAATCGTTCCGTCTGATCCGCCCAGATATAGGCCATAAGCCTTGCGCGGTCAGCCACCGGGTCAAGCGGAGCCAGATCCACCCCTTCGCGGCCCAGCACGTGCGGCGTGGCCGCGTTGGGCTGGGTGCCGCGCCACTGCGGGGTCAGTGTCACCGCAGCACTGTCTGGCCCAAGGCGCAGGCCGGGCAGGTCCAGCGCATGGTGGTCCCACAGCAGGTTCACTCCGGCACTTGCCCCAAGCTCGCTGAGGATCAGCGGCAAGCCGTACCGCGCCGTCAGCCAGTGACCGGCCGCAATCAGCACGGCCGAGCGGGCCACTTCATTGGTCTGGGGCGGGCGGTCGAGCCACGGCAGGATCACCGCCTCGGCGCGCTGCACGGCACGGGCGAGGGCTGCACTCAGGACGGCGTCACTGGCGTCATGGGGCGGGTAGACCGGGGCCAGATCGGCGTCCCCCGCTCGTGCCAGGCCATGCAGCGCCCCGGCCAGCCGCAGGGCCAGGGCATCTTCGGGAAGGGAAGCGGACATCAGGATCCGGCGGCCAAGCGCGCTGTCCTTGTCGATAAGGCCAAGCACCCTGTCCAACACCCGCGCCGTGAAGGGAGAGCCGAGGTCGCGACAGTCCGCTGCCTGCCGCTCGAACAGGGCTGCGACGTCGGTCACAGTCAGCCCCGGAACCGGGCCGCAAGGCGCTGGAGCGCAGAACGGGGCGGTTCCGGCGGCCCGGCTGGCAAATCTTGCGCCCGGTCCGGTGCCCGTTCCGGTGCCCGATCTGGCCCCCCCCGATCTGGCCCCCCCGGATCTGGCGCCGCTGCTTCGGCTTTCGGCCTTGCCGGCCCCTCGGCCCCGCCGCTGCTGCGTTGCGGCACGACGCGCAGTGCCACCGCATTCATGAAGCGCCCGGCATCCCCCGCTGCCAGCGCTTCGGCACCGTCCGAAATGCCGCGCAGCAGGTCTTCCAACCCATCGGCCTCGGCCTTGGCGAAGTTGTGCAGCACATAGCCTGCAACGGCATCCTTGTGCCCGGGATGCCCGATGCCCAGCCGCACCCGGGCGTAAGCATCACCGATATGGGCGTGCAGTGACCGCAAGCCGTTGTGCCCGGCATGGCCGCCGCCCTGCTTGAAGCGCGCCTTGAACGGGGCAAGATCCAGCTCGTCGTGAAAGACCGTCAGATCGCCCAGCGGCAGCTTGTAAAATGCCATTGCCGCCTGCACCGCCTCGCCCGAGGCGTTCATGAAGGTCTGCGGTTTCAGCAGAACGACCTTTTCCGCCCCAAGCCGCCCCTCGCTGATCAGTGCCTTGGTGCCCTTCTTCCACGGACCAAAGCCATGATCCGCCGCGATCCGGTCCAGCGCCATGAAGCCGATATTGTGCCGGTGCCCGGCATACTCGCCGCCCGGATTGCCAAGGCCCACAAAGAGTTTCATCGCATTCGCCTGTTCAAGTCCGGTTCCATCCGCTGGGTCCCCGGCCAAGAATGCGCGGGTCAGCGCGCCGGGGCAAGGGGCCACAGGGGGGGCGCGCGCACCTTGACGCCATTGTCACCTTGACGCGGGGGGCGGGCTTGTGCAGCTTGCGCCCGAATGAACATGGGGTCCCTCAGGTGAGCGCCGTCGTCGTGTGTTCCATGCGCAACGAAGGCGCCTTTCTGCTGGAATGGGTCGTTTGGTACCGGATGCTGGGGTTTGGCGGCATCGTGGCGGTGACCAATGACTGCACCGACCATTCCGGAGCACTTCTGGATCATCTGGCCAAAGCGGGCTGGGTCGAGCATCTCGACCGTGACCTCAAGGCGGGCCAGCCGGGGATTTCCTCGGCCAAATATCTTGCGGCGGCCGAGCTGAAGACCGTGCGCCGGGCGCGGACCGTGCTGGTCTGCGATGTCGACGAGTTCCTGGTCATCCACCGCGGCGACGGCCTCATCGGCGATCTTCTGGCGGCGCCGGGGCGCGACTATCTTGGGATGTCGGTCAACTGGCGGGTCTTTGGCAGCGGCGGCATCGCAAGCTATGCCGACACGCCGGTTCACCAGCAGTTCACGGTCGCCATCAAGCGCAAGCTTTACCTCAACAGCGGGCTGAAGTCGCTGTTCCATCATCCCCGCTGGTTCCAGCGCATGCGCGAACACGGTCCGGTCCGGCTGGATCTTGCCAAGGCAAGTCGTGAAACGCAGGCCAACTGGGGCGAGGGTCCGTTGGTCTGGATCAATCCGGCCGGCAAGGTGATCGACGCCTGGACGCCCGACGGCCCCTATCTGCAGGTGTTGCCGATCAAGGACATCGACCATTCCGTCGCCCAGATGAACCATTACATGCTGCGCTCGGCCGAAACCTTCAGCCTCAAGCAAGGCTCCCTCTCGCCGACCGCCGGGAAGGATCGCTACACCACGCGCTATTGGACCAGTGCCGACCGCCGGGATGAGTTTGACGACAGTGCCGCGCGCTACGGCGACCGCTTTGCCGCCCTGCACCGCGAGGCGATGGCGCTGCCCGGGGTGGCGCGGCTGCATAACCAGTGCTGTGCCGACCACGTGGCCGCGATTGCCGAAAAGGCCGGGCGCCGACCTCAGGACGACCCGCGCTACGCCGCGTTTCTGGCCAAGGCGCTGGGTTGAATGCAAAAGGGCGGCAGAAATCCTGCCGCCCTTTGCAATTGTGCTCTGATCGGATCAGGCTTCGACCGCATCAGCGGCTTCTTCAACAAATCCGGCCGGGGCCGAGACGTTGCCGATCACGAAATTCCGCGTGGTGGTCGGCTTGGCGCCCTCCGGCAGAACCACGTCATTGATGTGGATGACGTCGCCGATCTGCTTGCCGTCCAGATCCACGGTGACGTGATCCGGGATATCGCCCGCCAGCACGTCCAACTCGACCTCATTGCGAACCACGGTCAGGGTGCCGCCACGCTTCAGGCCGGGCGACTTGTCGTGGTTGATGAAAGTGACGTGGATGTGCAGCACGATGCGGCTTTCGTCATGCAGACGCATGAAGTCGACATGGGTCGGGACGTCCCTTACGACATCGCGCTGAACGGCGCGGCAGACGACATGGACATCATCCTGACCCGGAACCTTGAGGTTGAACAGGGTCTGCAGGAAGCGCCCGGCTTTCAGGTGCTTCACAAGGTAGTTGTAGCCAAGGTTGATGGCGACAGGCTCCTGGCCGTCTCCATATACGATTCCGGGTACGAAGCCGTCACGACGAGCTTGCCGGGCGGCCCCCTTGCCTGTCCCCGTCCGTACCTCGGCGTTCAGATCAGCGATCTGGCGTGCCATTGGGTCTCTCCATATATAAGTCCGTCCAGTTGAAGGGTGCTGGGCGCGACCGGGGGGCTATAGCGGCTTATCTTCGGGATGGGAAGCAGGAATTTGGCGGTTTGGGGCCGGGAATGGCACGGCAGGACTAGCGCAGCAACCAGACAGCATGCTGCGCCTGCTGCCCGCGCAAGCCGCCCTTGACGACGCTACGTTCCAGCAGCGCCACCTTGTAGGCCGAGCCATAAAGCCGGGCGACCTCCTCTGGCTCGACGGAAAAGGGCGGGCCGTTCATCAGGCGTTGATCGTATTCAAAACAGTTCAGCAACTGCGGCGCGGTCCCGGTCAGCGCGATCATATGCGCCGCATAACGGACGCGCGGTTCGGGCGGCAGGGCGACCAGGGCCGCCCGGTCATGCACCGCGTCCACCGCACCCAGCACCTCGCGCGTCAGATCAAAGATGTCGCCGCCAAATATGTCGATCCCCTTGGCGCTGTATCGCTTCAGGGTGCCGATGGTCGAGATGTCCGGCCTCAGGCCCAGATCGACGAACAGATCCCGGATCGCCAGTTCGATCAACTCGGCGCCGACCACCCGGAACCCCTGCGCCAGAAGCCAGGCGATGTCGCGGGTCTTGCCGCACAACGGCACGAACACCGTTGCACCGGGTTTCAGGTTCAGGGTCGGGATATACCGGACGAGGAAGGCGTTGGCCTCGCCCTCATGAAAGGCGATCTCGTTTCTTTCCCACCGTTCAAGCCAGAACTCCCGGTCCATGATTTCACCCTGAATGTTGACGCGGCAATTGATTCTGCCGAAATGGCAGCTGGGCCCTGACAGCGGTGCATGTTTCGGGCCAGTATGGCATGAAAGGCCGGACCTGTCTGCAGCGGGCCCCGACCGCCGTGGACACCAGACCATGACTGCGCAGGAGCGTGCCCCATGTCCGACCCGACCCGAGATTGCGACCTCATCACCGCCGCCCGCGCCGTCGTGAACCCCCGCCGCCTGTCGGCAACGGTAGAGGTCGGCGGGGTCGGCGCGGCCCTGCGCGCCGCTTCGGGCGCCATATACACCGGCGTGTGCATCGACGCCGCCTCCGGCATCGGCTTTTGCGCCGAACATGCTGCGGCGGCCGCGATGATCACAGCCGGCGAAAGCCGCATCACCGACATGGTGGCGGTGGACTGGGACGGTTCCGTCCTGCAACCCTGCGGGCGTTGCCGCGAACTGGTGGTTCAGCTTGATGACGGCAATGCCGGGACGCGGGTCATTCTGCCCCAGGGCGTCAAGCCCATGCGCGACCTTCTGCCCGATCACTGGCTTTTGGACCGATGACGGCACGGCTGCATCTGATGGTGGGCCTGCCCGGTTCAGGCAAGACCACTCTGGCGCTGGAACTGGCCCGCGACCTGCCAGCCCTGCGCCTGTCCGCCGATGATCTGCAACTGGCGCTTTTCGGCGACGACATGGCCCATCCTGACCACAACACCCGCCACGACGCGATCGAGGCCGCCCTCTGGCCCCTTGCCCTGCAAGCGCTGCGGGCCGGGGCCGACGTGATCCTTGACTTCGGCTTCTGGTCTCGGGCCGAGCGTGACCACCTCCGCGCCCTTGCCGCGGCACAGGGCTTTGCCTCCCTCCTGCACGTCCCCCCCGATCCCGGACCGGCCGAGCGTCTGCGCCGGACCGCCCGGCGTCCCCTTGGCTTTACCCTCACCCAAGCCGACCTCGCCGCCTATGCCGCCCTCTATGAGCCGCCGGCAGAGGATGAGATGCGCCTTGCGCCACCGCATCACGACTGAACCGGCGTCGCCCTCAGCCATCCCCCTGTCGCCACTGAACGCGCCTGTCCACAGGCGCCCCGCCACAAAGGGCCGGTCCCGGAGGTCTTGATGTTCAGCCCAGCCACCCTGCGCCTGTCGCGCGCGCCTCTGGCGGTCTTTG
>JANMCI010000500.1:0-17497 GCA_031361245.1 Rhodobacterales bacterium | reverse complement strand
CCTTTGCAGAAATCCTCACCAAGCGTCCATTGGTTGAACACGAAGCGGATGTCGAACGCCGATGGCAGTGCAGCCTCGATCTTTTCCAATTCGCGCGGGCCAAAGCCGTGGCCGATCAGCGAGGTCGTGTTGATGCCGGGGCAGTTGCCGAGCGAGCCGTGACCGACGGCATAGGCGATGATCTCGGCCACCTGAGCCGAGGAGTAGCCGAGCTTTTCAAGGGCGGCGGGCACCGACTGGTTGATGATCTTGAAATAGCCGCCACCGGCGAGCTTCTTGAACTTGACCAGCGCGAAGTCGGGCTCGATCCCGGTGGTGTCGCAATCCATCACCAGACCGATGGTGCCGGTGGGGGCGATCACGGTGGTCTGGGCGTTGCGGTAGCCTTAAGCCTCGCCCAGCGTCAGCGCTTCGTCCCACGCCATTTTGGCAAGTTCCACAAGGGCTTGGTCGGGGCAGTTGATGTGATCGAGGGCGACGGGCTTGACGTTCAGCTCTTCATAGCCCGCGTGTTTGCCATAGGCAGCGGCGCGGTGGTTGCGGATCACCCGCAGCATGTGGGCGGAGTTGCGCCCGTAGCCGGGGAAGGCACCAAGCTCGCGCGCCATCTCGGCCGAGGTGGCATAGGAGATGCCGGTCATCAGGGCGGTCAAGGCACCGCAGAGCGCGCGGCCTTCGCGGCTGTCATAGCCGAGGCCCATGTTCATCAGAAGGCCGCCGATGTTGGCATAGCCCAGACCCAGCGTGCGGAAGTCATAGGAAAGCTGCGCGATCTCCTTGGAGGGAAACTGCGCCATCATGACCGAGATTTCCAGCGTCACGGTCCAGAGGCGCGAGGCGTGGACATAGGCTTCCGCGTCGAACTTGCCGCCCTTGTAGAAGGTCAGAAGGTTCATCGACGCCAGATTGCAGGCCGTATCGTCAAGGAACATGTATTCCGAGCACGGGTTGGACCCGCGGATAGCACCATCCTCGGGGCAGGTGTGCCATGCGTTGACGGTGTCATGGAACTGGATGCCGGGGTCGGCACAGGCCCAGGCGGCATGGCCGATCTGGTCCCACAACTCGCGCGCCGAGACGGTCTTGGCGATCTTGCCGTCGGTGCGGCGGATCAACTCCCACGGCTGATCGTCCTTGACGGCCTTGAGGAAGGCATCCGTGACGCGGACCGAGTTGTTCGAGTTCTGACCCGAGACGGTCATGTAGGCTTCCGAATCCCAGTCGGTGTCATAGGTCGGGAATTCGATCGAGGTGAAGCCTTGCTTGGCATATTGCAAGATGCGGAAGGTGTAGGTGTCCGGGATCATCGCCTTCTTGGCGCCCTTGATCGCGGCCTTGAGGGCAGGGTTCTTCAGCGGATCGACTGAATCCTCGGACGAGCCATCCCAGGTGCGGATGGCGGCGAAGATGTCGTTCAGGCGGGCCTCATGGGCCTTGGAGCCGGCGACGAGCGAGGCAACCTTTTGCTCTTCAATGACTTTCCAGTTGATGAACTGCTCGATATCGGGGTGATCCATGTCGCAGATCACCATCTTGGCCGCGCGGCGCGTCGTGCCGCCCGACTTGATGGCGCCCGCAGACCGGTCGCCGATTTTCAGGAAGCCCATCAGCCCCGACGACTTGCCGCCGCCCGACAGACGCTCGCCCTCACCGCGGAGCGAGGAGAAGTTTGTGCCGGTGCCCGAGCCATACTTGAACAGCCGCGCCTCGCGGACCCACAGGTCCATGATGCCGCCGTCGCCGACGAGGTCGTCCTTGACCGACTGGATGAAGCAGGCATGGGGCTGGGGATGCTCGTAGGCAGAGGTCGATTTGGTCAGCACGCCGGTGGCATGGTCGACGTAATAGTGCCCCTGCGCCGGGCCATCGACGCCATAAGCCCAATGCAGGCCGGTGTTGAACCACTGGGGCGAGTTCGGTGCCGCCATCTGGCGGGCCAGCATGAAGCGCATCTCGTCGCAATAGGCTTTTGCGTCGGCCTCTGTCGAGAAGTAGCCGCCCTTCCAGCCCCAATAGGTCCAGGCCCCGGCCAGACGGTCGAACACCTGCTTGGCCGAGGTTTCCCCGACCATGCGCTCGCCTTCCGGCAGGCTTTCAAGTGCGGCCTCATCGGGGACCGAGCGCCAGAGGAACTTGGGCACGCCCTGTTCCTTGACGCGACGCAGGCGGGCCGGAACGCCGGCTTTGCGGAAATACTTCTGGGCCAGCACGTCTGCGGCGACCTGGCTCCAGCCGTCAGGCACCTCGACCGCCTCGTTGCGGAACACCACCTTGCCGTCCGGATTGCGAATCTCGGAGGTCGTCAGATTGAATCCAATCGCGCCATAGGCGCCGGTCTCTGCTGCAGTGAACTTCCGCTCGATCTTCATGTGCCCCGTCTCTCCGTTATGACGCCGGGGACCATTGCTGTCCCTGTGCGTGAACCATCCCTCGTACCCAGAACGACACAACTGCCACGCCCGCGGTCTTTCAACCGGACGGGCCCCCTTGCGGGCATTGGCTGGTGTCTTGTCCCGGCAGGAATCCGCTGTATCCCTCAGCAGTCTTCCGACCGTTCTCAAACTGACCCAAACCGAGTTTCCCATCAACGCTTTTTTTGCACTTACCCCCAAGATTTTGTGCTTGACGCTCGCGGCATGTCCAAGTGTTGCGTCACGGCACCGTGAGGAGACCCTGTGGAGGAAGTGGTGGACAGGCTGTGTGCGGCGCGGGGATGGGGCCGCAAAAGTGCAGCAGCGTGGCCTATTTGGCGGCTGAGGATAAGATTTCGGGTGAATTGGCGGAATACCGCCACAGCACGATTCGACCCGGAAATTACGCGCGCAGGTTGATGAAGATGATTCCGGTGGACACCAGTGCTGTGGCCCAGATGAGGCTTGGCGACAACAATTCACCATAAATGAAGTGACCCAGAATGATTGCGAGAATGGGGGTGAGGAAGGAGAAGCTGGCGACGGTCGAGGTCGGATAGACCGACAGCAGCCAAAGCCACGCGATGAAACCTCCCGCCACAACGACGCCGGACTGGAACACCAGCCCCACCCAATGCATCGGCTGGATGTCGCGAATCAACGGACCGAAGGCCGGAGCGATCACCAGCAGGATCGGGGCCGACACCAGAACCATCCAGAAAAGCTGCGCCTCGGGCCCGGCCCGCCGCAAGCTCGACTTGCGCGCGACAAAGGCCGTGCCCGCCCAGCCCCAGGCGGCCAGCAGGGCGCAGATGTCGCCCAGAAGGCTCGGCTGGCCGCCTGCGTTCTTGGACAGGATCGCCCAGGCCGTGCCCAGAAACGCCAGTCCCAGACCCGCCGCCTTCCATCTGGTGATGCGCTCGCCCGGCAGAAAGAAATGCGCCAGAACCCCCATCCAGACCGGCATGGAGTACATGATCAGCGCGGACCGCCCGACCGTGGTCAGATCAAGCGCCAGAAACAGCGCCAGAAACTCGCCCGCGAACAGCGCGCCCATCAACAACCCCGGCACAAGGTCGGACCATTTCAGGCGCCCCAATAGCCCGCGATACCAAAGCCACCCGCCGACAAACACCACCGCAAGGGCCGAGCGCAGCCCGGCAAAGAACACCGGCTGCAAGCCGTGGTTCACATATTTCACGAGGATCTGGTTGAAGGCCAGAAGCAGCGACACCGCCAGCAACGCCCCGAACCCAATGCCGTCGAGCCTGTCCTTTTGCATCCCGCCCTCCAAAAGTCGCGCCACCCTTTCGCGCGGGCTGGTCAAGGTCAACCGTCAAAACCGCTGGCCTGAGACCCGGCTTTCCCGTAAACGGCAGAAAACCGGACGGGACCCGAGACATGGCTGACATCATCGCACGGCTGGAGGCGCGCGGCCTTCGCATGACGGACCAGCGCCGTGTCGTCGCCCGTGTCATCGGCGACGCCGAGGACCACCCGGATGTCGAAGAGCTTTACGCCCGCGCGGCGCGGGTCGATCCCAAGATCTCGCTTGCCACCGTCTACCGGACCGTCAAGCTGTTCGAAGAGGCCGGCATTCTGGAAAAGCACGAATTCGGCGATGGCCGCGCGCGCTATGAGGATGCCGAGCGCGATCACCACGACCATCTGATCGACGTGAACACCGGGCAGGTCATCGAGTTCGTCGACCCCGAGATCGAGGCGCTGCAGGAACGCATCGCGGCCCGGCTTGGTTATCGCCTGATCGGTCACCGGCTGGAATTGCTGGGCGTGCCCCTGCGCAAGTCCTGATGCGGGGCATGAAACAGACCGACAATCTGCGCGGCATTTCTCTGATGGTGGCCTCGATGGCGTTCTTTGCGCTGGAGGACATGTTCATCAAATTTGCCGCAAGGGACTTGCCGACGGGCGAGATCATTCTGGTGTCGGGCCTGTTCGGCATTCCGGTCTTTGCGTGGCTGGCGGCGCGGTCGGGCAAGGGCATCTGGGTCAGGGGGGCGCTGCATCCGGCCGTTCTGGCGCGGGCGGCGGGCGAGATGGTGGGGTCGCTGGCCTATATCACCGCGATCTCGTCGGTGCCGTTGCCCACGGTGTCGGCGGTGTTGCAGGCGATGCCCCTTGCCGTGACACTGGGGGCGGCGCTGTTTCTGGGCGAAAAGGTCGGCTGGCGGCGCTGGACAGCAATTGCGGTCGGCTTTGCCGGGGTTCTTCTGGTGATCCGGCCGGGAATGGACGGGTTTCAGCCTGCTGCACTTTGGGTTCTGATTACGGTGTTGGGGCTGGCCCTGCGCGACCTTGCCGCTCGGGCCATTCCGGCAGAATACAATGATGCGCAGGTGTCGGCATGGGGCCTGATGGCGGTGGCGCTGCTGGGTGCGATGATGATGGTGTACGAGGGGCAGGCGGTGATGCCCACCGGCGGGCAGAGCCTGTCGCTGGTGGCCATGGTCGTGGTCGGCTTTTTTGGGTACTGGGCGATCATCGGGGCCACCCGCACCGGCGAGGTTTCGGTGGTGGCGCCCTTCCGCTATTCCCGGCTGGTCTTTGCCATCATCATCGGCGGTGTGGTATTTGGCGAACCCGCCGACGCCCTGACCCTGACCGGCGCTGCCCTGATCATCGGGTCGGGCCTTTATTCCTTTGCCCGCGAGCGCGCCCGCAAACGCGCCCTTTCCTTGGCTGCCGCCGCAAGTTAAATACCGCCCAACCGCTAGCGCCATCAGGAGCCCGATATGAGCACGATCATCGACATTCACGCCCGCGAGATTCTGGACAGCCGGGGCAACCCGACGGTCGAGGTGGATGTGGTTCTGGAAAGCGGTGCCATGGGGCGCGCGGCCGTCCCCTCGGGCGCCTCGACCGGTGCGCATGAGGCAGTCGAGAAGCGCGACGGCGACAAGGCGCGCTACAAGGGCAAGGGCGTGCTGGAGGCCGTGGCGGCTGTCAACGGCGAACTGGCCGAGGCCATCGTCGGTTTTGACGCGACCGAACAGGTCGGGATCGACCGCACCATGATCGAGCTGGACGGCACGCCGAACAAGGGGCGTCTGGGGGCCAATGCCATCCTCGGCATTTCGCTGGCAGTTGCCAAGGCGGCGGCGGAATTCACCGGCCAGCCGCTTTACCGCTATGTCGGCGGCACCTCGGCCCACGTGCTGCCGGTGCCGATGATGAACATCATCAACGGCGGCGAACATGCCGACAACCCGATCGACATTCAGGAATTCATGATCATGCCGGTGGGGGCCGCGAACATCCGCGAAGCCGTCCGCATGGGCTCTGAAGTGTTCCACACGCTTAAGAAAGAGCTGCAGGACGCTGGCCACAACACCGGCATCGGCGATGAGGGCGGCTTTGCCCCCAACTTGAATTCTGCCCGCGATGCACTTGATTTCATACTGAAATCCATCGAAAAGGCCGGTTACAAACCGGGCGAGGACATCTATCTGGCACTCGACTGCGCCGCCACCGAATATTTCAAGGGCGGCAAGTACGAGATGAAGGGCGAAGGCAAGTCCCTGAGCATCGAAGAGAACGTGGCCTTCCTTGCCGGTCTGGCCCGGGATTACCCGATCATCTCGATCGAGGACGGCTGTTCCGAGGATGACTGGGCGGGCTGGAAGCTGTTGACCCAGACGCTGGGCAACAAGATCCAACTGGTGGGCGACGATCTCTTCGTCACCAACCCCAAGCGGCTGGAAATGGGCATCAAGCAGGGGTGCGCCAATTCGATGCTGGTCAAGGTCAACCAGATCGGCAGCCTGACCGAAACGCTGGCGGCGGTCGACATGGCCCATCGCGCGGGCTTTACCAACGTGATGTCGCACCGTTCGGGCGAGACAGAGGACAGCACGATTGCCGATCTGGCCGTCGCGACCAATTGCGGGCAGATCAAGACCGGCTCGCTGTCACGCTCTGACCGGCTGGCCAAGTACAACCAGTTGATCCGCATCGAAGAGATGCTGGGCGAGACGGCGGAATATGCCGGGCGGTCCATCCTGCGCAGCTGACGGCACGGGGCAGCAGGTCCCGTCCGGCCCCCGGTCACCCAAGTCCCGCGACCCCGACCTTGCGCCGGGGTCGCTTTCCTTTGGGCCGTGGCCCGTCTTGAGGCGCGTCAGGTTTCTTGCCGGAAGCAAGAACATCGGAATAGGCGTTCGAGGGAACCGAGAACCAGCGATTTCCGATTCCACTGAAACCGGACCCCCCTTAATATCAGGTAAAAACTGATATTTAAGGCATTGATAGTCAAGGATTTTGCCGGGTGTCCACATGTGGACACCCCGGTCAGAAGAACCGGGACGGCCGGAATTCGGCCAGAAGGGGCGATGCCGTCCCCTCGGTGATCTCGGCGGTCAGAAGCTCTGCGATCAATGGCGCGAGGGTCACTCCGGAATGCATGACGGCCAGCGAAAGCCCGGCCAGCCCGGTCGCGCCGACAGCAGGCATCCCGTCGCCCGGCACCGGACGGAAGGCGAAGCTGATCGTCTCGGGCTCAACCCCGACGCCCGGCAACAGGGCACGCAGGCGGACAAGCGCGGCCTCGGCCAGATCACCGGGCGGCGCTTGGACATCTTCGGCCGCGTCCCCTTGATGCGCGGCGGCCAAGGGGGCAATCAGACGGTTTTCGCGGTCCTGACGGACCTCTTGCTCAGGGCTGGCAAGGATGTGGTTGAGCCGCATCCTGACTGGCCGCGTTTGCAGGATCAGTCCCGGTCGCGGCAGCATGGGCAGGGTCAGTCCGAGGGGCGCCAGCAAGGCAGGACAGGCCGTGCCTGCAGCCAGAATGATGTGGTCGGCGACTTGACCACCCTGATCGGTATGCACGGCGACAGCGCGGCCCCCCGCGGTTTCGATGGCGCGGACGGGCGTGTCGGCCCGGACCCGGACCCCCGAAGCGGCCAGCAGGCGGTGGGTCAGCCGGGACGCATCAACGGCACCCTCGTCGGGAAGGAACAGGCAGCGCTGCGGCGGCGCGAGGGCAGGTTCGCGCGCGGCGATCTGGCGGGCGTCAAGGTCATGGACGGTGTAGCCGAGACCCGTCAGCGCCTGACCGTGAGCGTCAAGCTCCGCACCCTCCTTTTCCCACCACAGACAGCCGGACCAAAGCGTGCCGGTATCGGTCAGGTCGCGGTCAAGCCGATGATGGGCCGCGATGGCCGCGGCACGGAGGTTGAAATGGGCTTGCGAATGAAAGAAGCTGGCATTGATCCAGCCGAAAGAGGCGCCAGTGGCGGCCGAGGCAGGTTGCGCGGCGTCGATGATGGTAACGTCAGCGCCAGTCCGCGCCAGGCGAAAGGCGAGGCTGGCACCGACCAGACCCGCGCCGATGATGAGGATGCGGTGCATGGGGGCAGGGTGACCGATGATGGAGACCAAGTCGAGTGCTCTTGAGGCAGATCGCATTATCCGCGCTCTGAGTCTGGAACCGCATCCCGAGGGCGGATGGTACCGGCAAACATGGAGTGGTCCG
Organism: Rhodobacterales bacterium; assembly: GCA_031361245.1. Lineage (GTDB taxonomy): Bacteria > Pseudomonadota > Alphaproteobacteria > Rhodobacterales > Rhodobacteraceae > Stagnihabitans. The sequence goes on along the minus strand of JANMCI010000500.1, from coordinate 9,592 downwards.
GGGCGCGCGCGCGCTTGCGGAACGGCCATTCTCTTTCTTCTGAAGGCGGGCGAGCGGTCACATTGGCACCGGGTGGATGCGGACGAGATCTGGATGTTCAATGCCGGTGCGCCGCTGATCCTGTCGGTTGGTCAGGACCGCGCTTGTCAGGTTCTGCTGGGGCCGGATGTGTTGGCAGGTCAGCAAGTGCAGGCGGTCGTGCCCGCGGGCTGGTGGCAGGCGGCGCGGTCCACGGGGGACTGGACGCTGGTGTCCTGCACGGTTTCACCGGGGTTCAGGTTTGCCGGGTTTGAACTCGCCCCTGCCGGGTTCGACCTGCCGGGCCTGTGATCGGGGTCTGTTTCGGCCGACCGCCGTTATTTCAGGAATTTGCGCCGGGCTTCTTCTGCGATGGCTTGGCGCATTTCGATGCGGGCGAGTTCGGCCATGGCGGCTTTGCGCGCCGCTTCGTTGGTCAGGGTGGCGAGCAGGTCACGTTGGGCGTGAGCTTGTTTTTTCAAGGTGATTTCTTCGGGCAAGACGCCGGCCTCGGCCATGATGCGAAAGCCTACGGCATCGCCCGGCGAAATGAAGGCGTCGCCGGTATGGTCGGGCAGGGGTTTGCCCTCGCCTTCAAGGCCCTGCAACTTGCCTTCTGCGCGGGCCTTTGCGATCTGACGTTCAGCGAGTTTGGTCAACCATGACATCGCGTGCCTCCACTTTTAATGTAGGGAGTGGCGGATGATGTGAAAAGGGGGGCTTTGCGCCCCCCTCGTCTCTGCGATCCTCACCCCTGCAGAGTATTTCTGAAGGTGCAATTCAGCTGATTTCGGCGAGTCGTTTGAGGGCGGCCTGCAGTTTGGCCGCTTCGTCCTCCCGGGCCTCCAGATTGGCCTTCGCTTCGTCCACCACTTCTTCGGGGGCGGAGGCGGCGAAATTGGGATTGTTCAGGCGGCCTTTGAGGCCCGCGATTTCCTTGGCAAGCTTGTCCATGGTCTTTTGCAGGCGGGCTTTTTCCTCGGCGATGTCGATGAGGCCGGCGAGGGGGATGGCGAAACTTGCGCCCGGGGCGGCCATTGTGATGGCGCCTTTGGGGGCGGGGCCCTCGCTGAAGGTTTCAATGCGGGCCATCCGGCGGATAAGGGCTTCGTTCCGCTGGAAGGCCGCGCGGGCGTCGGCGGTCAGGGCGGTGCCAATGAGGGCGGTTTTGAGGCCGACGGGAACATGGACCTGAGCGCGTGCCGAGCGGATCTCGTCGATCAGGGTGGTGACTAAGGCCATTTCGGCTTCGGCATCCGGGTTGATGAGGGTCGTGGGAAGCGTGGGCCAGTCGGTGTGGACCAGCAGTTTGGCGCGGGTGCCGGTGGTGGACCAGAGATCCTCGGTGATGAAGGGCATCATCGGGTGGAGGAGGATCATGCTCTGGTCGAGGACCCAAGCCATTGTGGCGCGGGTTTCGGCTGCATCGGGGCCGTCGAACAGGGGTTTGGCGAACTCGACATACCAGTCGCAGACGCGGCCCCAGACGAATTTGTAGAGCGCATCGGCTGCCTGGTCGAAGCGGTAGGTTTGGAGGCCTTCATTGACCTCGGCCAGAGCTTTGGCGGTTTCGCCGATGATCCATTTGTTGGCGGTGGCGGTGGCCTTTGGTGGTTCGCTTTGGGTCGCGTGGTTGTCCCAGACGCCATTCATCTCGGCGAAGCGGCAGGCGTTCCACAGTTTGGTGCCAAAGTTGCGGTAGCCTGCGATGCGCTGCGGGTCATATTTCAGCACTCCGCCCAGGGAAGCCATGGCGGCATTGGTGAAGCGCAGGGCGTCCGCGCCGAATTCGCCGATGGCATCCAGCGGGTCGACGACGTTGCCGAGGCTCTTGGACATCTTCTTGCCTTTGGCGTCGCGGACGAGGCCGTGGAGGTAGACGTCATGGAAGGGCACTTCGCCCACGACGGCAAGCTGCATCATCATCATGCGGGCGACCCAGAAGAAGATGATATCGGCCCCGGTGATCAGGGTGGAAGTGGGGAAGTATTTCTGCAATTCCGGGGTGTTGTCGGGCCAACCTAAGGTGCCGATGGGCCACAGGCCGGAGGAGAACCAGGTGTCGAGGACGTCGGGGTCGCGCCAAATCGGATAGCTCAGATGGGTCGGATCCTGGCTGATGTTGTAATTGGCGAGCGACTGGGCCAGCAGGGAAACGGCAGCATGGCGGTCGGCGACTGCGACGATCCGGGCGGCATTCAATGGGTGAGGCAGCGGGGCGAGGTCGTCGCGGAAGGATTCGATGACACTGGCCAGATCAGCGCCGCAATGGTTGCGAGCCTCGCGTTCGACATAACCGCCGTCGCCGAGGATGCTCAGGATTTCGACTTCGTCCAAAGCCTCGTCGCCGTCATCGGCGAAGCTTTCGACGTCAAGGTTAAGGCCGTACCAAACCGGGATCTGGTGGCCCCACCACAACTGGCGGCTGATGCACCACGGCTCGATGTTTTCCAACCAGTGGAAATAGGTCTTTTCGCCGCTTTCGGGCATGATCCTGGTCTTGCCGGTGCGCACGGCATCCAGCGCCGGGCCGACTATTTTGGCAGTGTCGACGAACCACTGGTCGGTCAGCATCGGCTCGATCACAATCTTGGAGCGGTCGCCGAAGGGTTGCATGATTTTCTTTGTTTCGACGAACGGTTCCCGGGTCAGATGTTCGGAGCCGGTTTCTGTATCGATTTCAGTCATCAGGATGGAAACGCAGAGGCCAAGCGAGTTGATTTCCGCGATCACCAGTTCGCGGGCGGCAAGGCGGTCGAGGCCGCGGAAGCGGTCGGGGACGAGGTTGAGGCTGTCGACCTCGCGTTCGGTGGTGGGCGAGCCTGCGGCGATCTCGCGGGCGCGCTTTACGGCGACGTCATAGGGTGCCCCATCGGCGCGCATCTGGGCACGGGTGTCCATCAGGCGGTAGCAGGGCAGCGCGTGGCGTTTGGCGACGGCATAGTCGTTGAAATCATGCGCGCCGGTAATCTTGACGGCACCCGAGCCGAAAGCGGGGTCGGGGTAATCGTCGGTGATGATGGGGATCAGGCGGTCGCAAAGGGGCAGGTGGACCATGCGGCCGACGATTGGGGCATAGCGGGTGTCGGAGGGGTGGACGGCCACGGCGCCGTCGCCGAGCATGGTTTCGGGCCGCGTGGTGGCGATCGAGATATAGTCCCGCGTCTCGCGCAGGGTCACGTTTCCGTGGACGTCTTTCTCAACATATTCATAGGTTTCGCCATCCGCGAGGGTGTATTTGAAATGCCACATGTGGCCAGCGACTTCGAGGTTTTCGACCTCGAGATCCGAGATGGCGGTCTCAAAATGGGGGTCCCAGTTGACGAGGCGTTTGCCGCGATAGATGAGGCCCTTGTCGTACATATCGACAAAGACCTTGGTCACGGCATCGGGAAAATTGCCCGACATGGTGAAGGCTTCGCGGTCCCAATCGCACGAGGCCCCCAGCCGCTTCAACTGGTTGATGATCGTGTCGCCGGAGTGCTCTTTCCATTCCCAGACCTTGGCAAGAAACGCTTCGCGGCCCATCTCGCGCCGGGTGGCGTTGGTCCTGTCCTTCGCCAGTTCGCGTTCGACCACCATCTGGGTGGCGATCCCGGCGTGGTCGGTGCCGACCTGCCAGAGCGTGTCGTGCCCCTGCATGCGGTGCCAACGGATGAGGATGTCCTGCAAGGTGTTGTTGAAAGCATGGCCCATGTGCAGGGAACCCGTCACGTTGGGCGGCGGGATCATTATGGAAAACGCCTCAGCCCCCGGCTTTGCGTTGGCTCCGGCAGCGCCCACCTTGCGGTCGATCCACAGCTTGGAGATGCGGGCTTCGGCCTCAGCCGGGTTAAAGGTCTTTTCCATGGGCATTTGCGGCATCCTTTGATCTTGCTGATGCTCTAGCGAATGATCGCGAAAAGGCCAAGCGCCCAGAACTTGCACCTTTCCAAATACTCACCTGTCCGCGCGTCAAACAGGTGCTGCCGGCGGAATGGCGTTCCGTTCCGCCGGGCAGAAGAGAGCGCAAGGGTCGTACCCTCCGGGTTTGGCGCCGGTTCAGCCGGGAACATTCACGGTGAGCCGGGCGTGCGACCTCACGCGACCTGTCGCTCAGGCCCCGCCGACCAGCGCCAGACGCACGCCCTGCGGGTCGGCGATCTGAACGGTGAAGGCTCCGCCCGGCACTTCGTCAGGGCCATGGATCACCTCGCCCCCTGCCGCCTTGACGGCGGCGATGGCCACCTTGGCCGAGGCGATGCCGAAATAAGGTTTCCAATGCGGCGCAGAGTTGGGCAACGAACAGGTGCCGCCGATGTCGAGACCGTCGTGGGCAATGATGTGATAGGTCATGTCCGGCCCCATCGGCATGGACCGGGACACCGTCCAGCCAAAGAGCTTGCCATAAAAGCCCATGGCCTTCAGCGGGTCGGGGACGATCAACTCATGCCAGTTGCCGTGGCCGGGCTTTTGCTGGTCGAACGACCCACCAGATCCGCCGGGCAGGGGTTGCAACAGGGCAAAGGCCGCGCCCTGGGGGTCGACCAGCATTGAAAAGCGCCCGGTGTTGGGGATGTCCGCGGGGGGCACGATGATGGTGGCGCCCATGTCCTTGGCGGCGGCGGTCGTCGCGTCGCAATTCTCGACGGCAAAATAGATCGCCCATGCGAGGGGTTGGCCATCCTCGGCCTTCATCATGCCGGCCACCATTGCGCCCTTGGCGCTGGCGATCCAATAATCCATACCGGGCGTGCCGCTGTCGACGAGCGACCAGCCAAGGGTCTTGCCGTAGAACGCCTCGGCGCCCTTCAGGTCATTGGTGGCCAGTTCATACCAGCAAGGCAGTCCGTGATAAGCGTGGGTCATGGCATCCTCCGGTTGGTTACACGATTGGACCACAGTGACGCAGGTCCGGGGCAGGAGACAAGAAAATTGTTTATGGTTTGTTCACCAAAGCGAATTTTGGATGGCGGGAGGTCTGCCTGGCTGTTTTGTGCGCGCCAAGGGCTAAACCGCGCGGTCGATTCGGGTGCTGAGGTGGATCAGGCTTTCCGACGATTTCACGCCAGTCAGCGCGCCGATCTGGTCCAGCACCTGATCCAGCACCTGGGTGTTGGGTGCGGCGACCTGCATCAAGAGGTCAAAGCGGCCCGAGGTGGTGAAAACCCGCTCAACCTCGGCAATCGACTTCAGCCGAGACAGGATCCCGGCCTGCGCGCGCGGCTCGATTGTCAGCAGAACAGAGGCTCTGAGCCGCCCCTGACGCGCCTCTTCGCCCAGTTTCAGAGTATAGCCCGCGATGATCCCGGTGGTTTCCAGCCTTTCCAGCCGGGCCTGAATGGTCGAACGCGCAACCTTTAGTCGTCGCGCAAGGGTCGCCACCGACATACGGGCATCGGCCCCCAGAAGCGCCAGAATGTTGCGGTCGAGGTCGTCCATACAGATTGCCTTCCTTTTTCGTCATTATAACGAAAGATTCCGGCATTTATAGTGTTTTGTTCGATGAAGATGTAGCGCATATGCGGCAAACTCGTTGCAGGAAAAGGGCGGCTCATACGCACCTGGCCTGGTTGGAAAAAACCATGCAGGTGCCGCCGTTTCATCGAGCAGCGGAAAGGACTTGCATCTTGTTGGCAGAAAGGATCACGCCGATGGGACTGTCCAAAACAATCTGGACCAACCCGACCGAATTTCTTCGCAACCAGCAGCCGGAAAATCCGGTGCTGTTCTTTGCCCCGCAGGTGGTTCAGGCCACGGCGCGGCGGTTTCTGGATGGCTTCCCCGGCCTTGTGACCTATGCGGTCAAATCGAATCCCGGTGAGGAAGTGGTCGAAAACCTTATCGCCGCCGGTTTGCGCGGCTTTGACTGCGCGTCTGGCCCCGAGATCGACATGATCCGCCGTCTGGCCCCCGATGCGGCCATCCATTACAATAACCCCGTCCGCTCGCGCGCCGAAATCGCCTATGCGGTCAGCCGGGCCGTCAAATCCTATTCGGTGGACAGTGCGTCCGAACTGGCCAAGCTGATCGAGATGGTCCCGGCACAAGCCACCGAAATCTCGGTTCGTTTCAAACTGCCGGTGTCGGGTGCCGCCTACAATTTTGGCGCCAAGTTCGGGGCGACGGCTGAGGTCGCGGTGGATCTGTTGAAAACCGTGGCCAAGGCGGGCTTTGTCCCCTCAATCACCTTCCACCCCGGCACCCAGTGCACAGACCCCGAGGCCTGGGCCACCTATATCCGCGAAGCGGCGGTCATCGCGCGCAAGGCAGGCGTCAAGATCGCCCGGCTGAACGTGGGCGGCGGCTTTCCCAGCCATCGTGCCATGGGCGTGCTGCCCGACCTTGAGGCAATTTTCGCCACGATCAACCGGGTTGCCAGCGAAAGTTTTGGCGCCGACCGTCCCGCGCTGGTCTGCGAGCCGGGCCGTGGCCTGTGTGGCGACGCCTTCTGTGTCGCCGCGCGGGTCAAGGGCTACCGTGACCACGCCCACGTCTTCCTGAACGACGGCATCTATGGCTCCCTGTTCGAGTTCAGCCAGATCGGCATCATCGACCGCATCGAAGTGCTGGACAGCCACGGCAACCGCCGCACTGGCGCGGTCCATGGCAAGATCGTCTTTGGCCCGACCTGCGATTCGGTTGACCGGCTGCCCGGCGACGTGCCGTTGCCTGATGACATCGAAGAGGGCGATTTCGTAATCTTCCAGGGCATGGGCGCCTACTCCACCGTCACCAACAGCCGGTTCAACGGGTTTGGCGATTTGGGGCGCTGCACGGTGCTTTCCCTCAAGCTTTGAGCGGCAAATCCGCGTGATGCTTTGCCCCCCGGCTGGACAAATCCAGCCGGGGGGTTACTTTTTTCACATCTTGGCGCTGATTTCGCCATGTTAACTATATATTTGTCCGGTCAGGATTGAATGTCCTGACAAACCGGAGCGAGCCTTGGCCTTTGTCGATCGCCTTCGCCACTGGTGGCGCGGTCACCCCGCAGCCACCACGGAGACTGCCGCTGCACCGGCAGGGCGGACGCGGGGCGTTGTCGATCATATCATCGTTCTGGACGGCACATTTTCCTCGCTGGATCCGGGGCAGGAAACTAATATCGGGCTGATCTTCAAACTGCTGACCGAAGGTGGGCAGCGGGCCCAGCGCAACGTCTACTATGAGCCGGGCTTGCAGTGGGAAGGCTGGCGCCACGGGTGGTCGATCATCCAGGGCCACGGCTTCAACCTGTTGATCCGCCGCGCCTATGGCTGGCTTGCCAGTCATTATCGTCCGGGGGACCGGATATTCCTGTTTGGCTATTCCCGAGGAGCCTATGCCGTCCGGTCGCTGGCGGGAATGATTGACCGCGTCGGCCTTTTGAAGCGCGAACACGCCACCGAGCGGGCCGTGACGTTGACCTATCGCCATTACCAGACCGACCCAAACAGCCCGTCGTGCCGGGCATTTGCCCAGCGCTACTGCCATGACGAGGCCCCCATCGAGATGGTTGGCGTGTTTGACACAGTGAAGTCGCTGGGGATCAAGTGGCCGTTGTTTTGGCTGCTTTTCAAGGACAAGACCGACTTTCACAATCACCATCTCGGGTCATCGATCCGGCATGGCTTTCAGGCGCTTGCCCTCAACGAAACGCGCAATGCCTTCGCGCCGATCCTTTGGGAATGTCCGCCCGGCTGGGAAGGCAACATCGAACAAACCTGGTTCCGTGGCGCGCATGGTGATGTCGGCGGCCAGATCGGCAGTCTGACCGAGGCGCGCGGCCTGTCGAACATCCCGCTGATCTGGATGCTTGAACGCGCGCAGACCGTGGGTCTGGAATTGCCGAATGGTTGGCGTGACCGCTTCCCGACCGATGTGAACGCGCCCATGGTGGGCACCTTTCGGTCTTGGGGCAAGTGGTTCCTCATTCGCCGTCGGCGAAGGAAGATGCGGGATATTTCGGAACGGCTGCATCCGTCAATTGCCGGGGTGGCCAAGCCGCGCGGCTGGTTTCCGATGTTTGAAAGGCAGATTTGACTATCCGGTGACGGCGCCTGTGCGCTAGGGATGCCAGGTGAAGTTAGAGGTCCGATCATGCGCCCCATTACACTTGCCGCCACGCAATTCGCCTGCACATGGGACTTGCCCGCCAATGCGGACCGGGCCGAGGCGCTTGTGCGCCGGGCGGCAGCGCAGGGTGCCCAGGTCATTCTGGTTCAGGAGCTGTTTGCAGCCCCCTATTTCTGTATCGAGCAGCGTGCAGAGTATTTCGACTTGGCAGCACCCATGCAGGGCCACCCGCTGATTGCGCGATTTGCCCGCCTTGCCTGTGAGCTTGGCGTGGTTCTGCCCTGTTGCTATTTCGAAAAGGCGGGTCAGGTGTTCTACAATTCCTGCGCCATGATCGATGCCGACGGGCGCGTGCTGGGCAATTACCGAAAAAGCCATATCCCGCAGGGTCCTGGCTATGAGGAGAAGTTCTATTTCAGCCCCGGTGACACAGGCTTCAAGGTCTGGGACACCGCCATTGGCCGCGTCGGACTTGCGATCTGCTGGGATCAATGGTTCCCGGAGGCGGCGCGCGCAATGGCATTGATGGGTGCGGAAATGCTGCTTTATCCCACCGCCATCGGATCGGAACCGCCAGCCCCTGATTACGACAGTCAGCCGCATTGGGAGATGACGATGCGCGGCCACGCGGCGGCCAATATCTTGCCAGTGGTGGCCGCAAACCGCATCGGGTCCGAAGTTGCGCCGGGCGGGCGTGAAGTGACGTTCTACGGCTCCAGCTTCATCGCCGATCATACCGGACAGGTGGTGGCAAAAGCCTCGCGGGACGGTGCAGAAGTATTGACCGCCACTTTCGATCTGGATGCGGTGGCCGCGCTGCGCCGCAGTTGGGGCCTGTTTCGCGACAGGCGAGTTGACCTTTTCGGGATCCTGCAAGGGCTGGATGGACAAGGCAACGGTACGAAATAGATCAATAAAACCGGAAAACCAATCGCGCAATGGATGAGGTGTCGCCGTTGGCGGTTCCGGGTCAGGGCTGCTCCAGCGCCTGCTCAAGATCAGCTTTCAACTTGGCGATCGCCAGGCCGGTTGGGCGCAGAGCCTGGGCAGCCGTGACCAGCCGCAACGCCGTCTCGGGAACCTTGGACTGCAAGGCAAGGGCCGCAGTGCGGAAGTCATCGGCGGTCAGCGCCATCAAGGCTGGAGCAAGCACGGTCAACTGGCTCAAGACGGCTCGCAGGGCATCGTTTGCCTCGGTCTCGGTCCAATCACTGTTCGAAACCACCGGGAAGTCGTCGAAGTCATCATTGAACAAGTCGGGCAAGGGCGAGATCTGGAACCGGGCATTCAAGCGCCGATTGCTCTCCCGGTAACGTTCAAGGAAGGCCCGCGCCTCTGCTTGCACAGGCAAAAGCCGGCCGCCGCTGGCGATGCGGGTCATGATCACTTCATACATTTTTTGCCGGACGCCGAACTCGTTCATCAGATGCCCGAGTTTGGTTTGCGCCGCCCCCAAGGAGGTGTTCTTATCGCCGACCGATTGCAGCCCGCCAATGGTCAACCCGATGGTCGCCAGGGCGTCGGCAAAGATATCGCCGTC
>JANMCI010000527.1:0-11297 GCA_031361245.1 Rhodobacterales bacterium | reverse complement strand
GCCGCTGGTGCGGCCCTTGGCTTTGAGAGCGGCCAACAGCCGGTCGACACCGATCGACACGCCGGTCGCGGGCACGGCCTGCCCGGTGAACCGTTTGACCAGATCGTCATAACGCCCGCCGCCCGCAACCGAGCCGAACTGCCGCTTGCGGCCCTTGTCGTCGAGGATTTCAAACGTCAGTTCGGCCTCGTAAACCGGGCCTGTATAATAGCCAAGGCCACGGACGACAGAAGGGTCAATGACAATGCGGTCGGGGCCGTAGCCTTGTGATTCCAGTATCCGGACAATCGTCTCAAGCTCTTCGACACCTTCCAAGCCAATTCCCGAATTACCGACTAGTTTCCGCAAACGATCTGTCACATCAGACGTCCGCCCCGACGAGTAGACCAATTGGGATTCGCTATGATCAGTCGCATGGGCGGTCTCAACGACACTTGCGTCGCTAGGCGATACAAACTGAAGTACGAGATTCGATTGACTTTCGTTCAACCCTGCGCCCTTGGTAAAATCTCCGCTGTCATCCTTGCGTCCCGCACCCAACAGAGCAAGCACACCCTCACTACCTAGGCGGTCAATCTTGTCGATGGCACGCAGGACGATGCCCCGCTCGGCCTCACGCCCCTCGCCCGAGAGCCCTGCAGCCTCCAATACACCGTTCAGGACCTTGCGGTTGTTGATCTTGACAACATAGTCGCCGCGCGGGATGCCGACGACTTCCAGCGCATCTGCAAGCATCGCGCAAATCTCGGCATCCGCCGCGACCGAGGCAGAGCCGACCGTATCGGCATCGCATTGATAAAACTGCCGGAACCGCCCCGGCCCCGGCTTTTCATTTCGCCAGACCGGGCCCATGGCGTAGCGGCGATAGGGGCTGGGCAGGTCGTGGCGATACTGGGCTGCGACGCGGGCCAGTGGGGCAGTCAGGTCATAGCGCAGCGCCAGCCAATCGGCATCCTCGTCCGGCCAGGCAAAGACGCCTTCGTTCGGGCGGTCGACATCGGGCAGGTATTTGCCAAGCGCTTCAACGGTTTCCACGGCGCTGGTCTCAAGGGGGTCAAAGCCGTAGCGTTGGTAAACCTCGGCGATGGCGTCCAGCATCGCTTTGCGCGTCGTCACTTCCGCGCCGAAATAGTCGCGAAAGCCCTTTGGCGTTTCAGCGCGAGGGCGGCGGATGGGTTTGTCCTGAGCCATGGGCGGGGCCTTCCTTAACTGACGGAATTGCCTTACCCCTTGGGGCGGTGATGGGCAAGCGGCGGGGTGCGAGGATGAGCAATCAAGCATGGGAAGAGCGTATTGCCCATCTGACACGCGCTGTGGACGACCTTTCCGATGTCGTCACCCGGCAGGGCCGCGAACTGGACCGTCTGACCCGGCTGGTGGGCTTGCTGGCCGAGAGGGAGGCAGAGCGCGAGGCGACCGGCGGTTCTGGCGAGGCGAATGTCAAACCGCCGCACTGGTAGCGGCGGCTTGACGCGCTCTTCCCTCACATGGTTGCAAACCGGTAGACAGCCACGCCTATGGCAAACAGGCCGACGGCCACTGTCAGCGGGCGACGCGGTGCCCGCTTTGCCAGCCAGCCACCGAAAAAAGCCGCCGGCAATCCACCAATCGCAAGGCCCGCGACCGTAGTGAGAACTTGACTCCAGTCAGTTCCATGGCCCCACAAGCCAAGGTAAAAGCTGATGGTCAGTGCCGTGAACACCACAATGCTGACGATGAATTCCGAGGCATTTGTCGATCCAATCGCAAAGCGCGACTCGACCCCCGATCCCAGCAACCCGGTGTTCACGATGGGCCCCCACGAGCCGCCGATCCCCTCGATCAGCCCACCCAGAAAGCCGATCAAGCGAAAACGGCCCAGATTGGCGACGCGAGGCATAACGCCGGACAGACCGCGATAGACGATGAAGCCGCCGATCGCGACGAGGTAGGTGTTGACCAGATACTGCAAGGCGGGGCCTTTCAGTCCGGTCAAGGCCGAAGCCCCCAGTATCCCACCTATCGACCCAAAGACCGACAGCGCGATCACCAACTGCCAGTCGATGTTCTTGTGATAGTAATTCGACAGTGCCGCCGTCGCACCTGTCGGCAATTTGGCCGCATTGACCGATGCCGAAACCAACGGGGGCGGCACGCCATGTGCCAGAAGAACCGCTGATGAGATGACGCCAAAGCCCATGCCCAGCGAGCCGTCAACCAACTGGGCGAAGAACCCAACGATTGCGAATTCCCAAAAAGTATCCAAGATGATTCTCCAAAAATCACGACTTATTCCGTAGATAATATGTTATTTATTGTCGTGGCAACCGTCTTGCGCCAAATCTTCGGCAAATGGGCAGAAGGGGGGACAATTGATCCGACGACGGGCAAAGCGCCCGGCAGTGCAAGGAGAGTGACCGGCTGACGCGGTTGGTTGGCCTGCTGGCAGATCGGGAAGCCGACCGCGATCAGGCGGGCGACGCGCCCGAGGCAAATGTGAAACCGCCACATTGGTGACTTCGCCGGAGAGCGTTGCGCCCCCCGGCGTTCAGGCTGTGATGCTCAGGCCGGCATAAAAATGGAAACCCGCATGATGCCAATCCCGGACCCTACGTTGTGGCCGCGGTCCGTTTTGCCCTTGCCGCAGGTATAGGCTTGGCCAGCCTTCACCATGTAGGGCGCAAGGCCTGCCTTGGAAATTTCGAAATCGCTTTGCAGAATGTAGCAAAACATGTCGTTGTCCATCACCGGCTGATCGATAGGGTCAATTGCATCCGGCTGATAGATGGCATCGCCGAACATCACCTTCGAATAGGCGGCGATCTGGGACTCGACTTCTCCGAGTTCCACCCAGCGAACGCCTGGGCTCATTTCGACCCCATCCGTGGGTCCGTAGGTCGGGGCCATGTCGGCCCAAACAGGTGGCGCAAGCAGCAAAAGTGGTGACGCTGCCGCGGCAGCCAATCCAACAGAACCAATCGACAGGGCAGACCGACGATTTACAATTACCATGAGTTCCTCCCTCAGTTCGTGTGACGTGAGCAAGCCTGCGCATCTTGCGCCTGAACGGGCAAATCTTCAAGCCACTTCAAAAGGGGAGAAATTATGTTAAATATATGATTATATTAATAAATAATTAAAAGGGGCCGACCTATTGCGGCGACGCCCTCACATATCCTCGATCAGAACGACGCCCTGCATCGCCTTGATCGCCCCCTTGATCTGCGGCGTGATCGGATAGGATTGGGCGAGCGTCAGGTCAATCTCGCGGCCCTGATCGTCGGGCACGCACAGGATGATCTGAGCGCGGTTGCGGCCTTCGACCTTTGCAAGCAGGTTTGCAATCGACGGCACCGCCTCGGCGCGGTTCAGATGGATGCGCAGCGCCTGTGCGCCCGCTTCGGCTGCGACCTGATCAATGGGTTGGGCGGCGCGGGCCAGCAGTTTCAGGGTCTCGCCTTCCAGATTGGCCTCGACGGTCAGAACGACATTCTTGCCCGGCTCCAGATTGTCGCGGGCCGCTTCCAGCGTATCGCTGAACACCGTCACCTCATAAAGACCCGTCGGGTCCGACAACGAGACAAAGGCAAAGCGGTTGCCCTTGGCGGACTTGCGCTCCTGCTTGGCCGAGACGGAGCCCGCGATCTTGGCCACCAGCGGACCGCGTTCGGCCAGCGCAGTGATCTCTGTCAGGGTTTTCACGTCGCGGCGCTTCAGGGCGGACATGTAGTCATCGAGCGGATGGCCCGACAGATAGAACCCGATCGAAAGATGTTCCTGCGTCAGACGCTCGATCGGCAGCCAGTCGTCGCGGAAAGGCAGGCGCGGTTCGGGAATGTCGGTGCCAGCCTCGCCAAACAGACTGACCTGATTGGAGGACCGCGCCTCATGGATGGCGGCGGAATAGGCGACCAGCGGGTCAAGGCCCTCGAACACCCTTGCGCGGTTGGAATCCAGCTCGTCAAACGCCCCGGCGCGGGCCAGCATCTCCAGCGGGCGTTTTCCGACGCGCTTGAGGTCAACCCGGCGGGCGACATCAAACAGGTTTACGAACGGTCGCTCGCCTCGTTCACGAACAATCATTTGCATGGCATCGATGCCGACGTTTTTCAGTGCACCCAACGCATAGACAACCTGCCCCTGCCGCACGGTAAACGTCGCCAGAGAGGCGTTTATCGACGGGGCGACGGTCCTGATCCCCAGTTTATCGACTTCCCGTTTGTAAACGGCCAGCTTGTCCGTCAGATGGATGTCGCAATTCATCACGGCAGCCATGAATTCGACCGGGTAGTTGGCCTTCAGATACGCGGTCTGATAGCTGACGACGGCATAGGCGGCGGCGTGGCTCTTGTTAAAGCCATAGTTGGCAAATTTCTCCAGCAGGTCAAAGACTTCGCCTGCCTTTTCCTTTGATACCCCATGGGTCTTGGCCGCCCCTTCGATGAATTTGGGCCGCTCTTTCGCCATCTCTTCGGCGATCTTCTTGCCCATGGCGCGGCGCAACAGATCGGCCCCGCCCAAGGAGTATCCCGCCATGACCTGCGCGATCTGCATCACCTGTTCCTGATAGACGATGATGCCTTGGGTCTCGGCGAGAATGTGGTCGATGGTCGGGTGGATCGACTCAAGGTCGCGCAGCCCGTTCTTGACCTCGCAATAGGCCGGAATATTCTCCATCGGTCCTGGGCGATACAGCGCCACCAGCGCCACGATGTCCTCGATGCAGGTCGGTTTCATGCGCCGCAGCGCATCCATCATGCCAGAGCTTTCGACCTGAAACACGGCGACGGTCCTGGCGGCGGCATAAAGCTCATAGCTCGGCTTGTCGTCGAGCGGTATCAGGTTGATGTCAAAGGACACGCCGCGCAACGCCAGCAATTCCATGGCGTTCTGGATCACGGTCAGGGTCTTCAGCCCCAGAAAGTCGAACTTCACCAGACCGGCCGCCTCGACCCATTTCATGTTGAACTGGGTGGCCGGCATGTCCGAGCGCGGATCCTGATAAAGCGGCACAAGTTCGTCCAGCGGCCTGTCGGCGATCACGACGCCCGCGGCGTGGGTCGAGGCGTTGCGGTACAGGCCTTCGATCTCTTGCGCATAGTCCAGCAGACGGCCCACGACCTCTTCCCTGGCGGCCTCGCGCAGACGGGGCTCGTCCGCAAGGGCCTTGGTGATCGAGACGGGTTTGACGCCTTCGACCGGGATCAACTTGGACAGCCGGTCGATCTGACCATAGGACATCTGCAACACCCGGCCGACATCGCGCACGGCAGCTTTCGACAACAACGCGCCAAAGGTGATGATCTGCCCCACCCGGTCGCGCCCGTATTTGGCCTGAACGTACTGGATCACCTCTTCCCGGCGGTCCATGCAGAAGTCGATGTCGAAGTCGGGCATCGAAACCCGCTCGGGGTTGAGGAAACGTTCGAACAGCAGGGCATAGCGCAGCGGGTCAAGGTCGGTGATGGTCAGGGCATAAGCCACCAGCGAGCCCGCCCCCGACCCCCGGCCCGGCCCGACCGGAATGCCGTGATCCTTGGCCCATTTGATGAAATCGGCCACGATCAGGAAATAGCCGGGAAAGCCCATCTTCTCGATGATGGTCAGCTCGAAATCCAGCCGCGCCTGATACTCCTCTGGCGTTACCGAATGGGGGATCACACGCAGCCGGGCCTGCAACCCCTCATTGGCCTGCCGGCGCAATTCCTGCACCTCGTCATCGGCAAAGCGCGGCAGAATGGGATTGCGCTTGTAGGCGGCAAAGGCGCAGCGCCGGGCTATTTCAACCGTACTTTCAATGGCTTCCGGCAGATCGGCGAACAGGGCCGCCATCTCGGCTTCGGATTTGAAATAGTGCTGCGGCGACAAGCGGCGACGTGGCTGCTGCTGATCGACATAGGCGCCTTCGGCAATGCAGATCAGCGCGTCATGGGCCTGATACATCGACGTCTTGGGGAAGTAGACATCGTTGGTGGCAACCAGCGGCAGCCCCATGTCATAGGCCATCTCGACAAAACCGCGCTCGGTCAGCCGCTCGGCATCCATGTCATGGCGCTGCAGCTCGACATACAGACGGTCGGGATAGGTCCTGGCCAGACGCTCCAGAAGGCTGCGGGCCCGGGCGGCCTGATTGGTCTGCAACAGGCGTCCCACCGGGCCATCGGCGCCCCCCGTAAGGCAGATGAGCCCGTCACTGTGACGCTCCAGCTCTTCCAGCGTCACCGATGGCAGGGCACCGTTCTTGTCGATATAGAGACAGGAGTTCAGCTTCATCAAGTTCAGATAACCCGCCTCGTTCTGGGCCAGCAGAACCACCGGGGCCGGGGCGCGCGGCTTTTCGCCGGGCGCTGTCGGGTCATAGACGACCGAGACCTGGCAGCCGACGATCGGCTGCAACCCTTCGCCCTGCGCCGTCACCGAGAATTCAAGCGCCGCGAACATGTTGTTGGTGTCCGTCACGGCGACGGCGGGCATATCGGCGGACACACACAGCTTCACCAGTTTCTTGACCGGCACGGCGCCTTCCAGCAGCGAATGCTCGGTGTGAACGCGCAGATGAATGAATCGGGCTTGGGCCATTCACGCAGCCTAGCGAAGCGGCCCGCCATGGGGAAGGGCGCGCGATTTGCAGCCTTGGGCGACAAGTGCTGTTGGAAGGAGCGGAAAGGTAGGGCTGGACAGGTGCGGCAAGGCAGGGTTCAATCAGCCACGGCCGCGCCTCCTGCTTTACGCCGCATCGGGTGGGGGCGCCAAGGGCTTTACGCAGAGACCGCGGCAGGACAGATCATGGAAGAGGTTGCGTTTCTCTTGAATGGAACGCCCATCTTGGCGCGTGAGGCGCCCACCAGGACGCTGCTGGACTTCCTGCGCGAAACCAAGGGCTTGAAGGGCACGAAAGAGGGCTGCAACGAGGGCGATTGTGGCGCCTGCACGGTCATGGTGACCGATGAGGCGGGCAGCCGCGCGCTGAATGCCTGCATCCTGTTCCTGCCGCAACTGCACGGCAAGGCGGTCCGCACGGTGGAGGGGTTGAAAGGCCCCTTGGGCGAGCCTCATCCCGTACAGGAGGCGATGGTGGTCCATCACGGGGCGCAATGCGGGTTTTGCACGCCCGGTTTTGTCGTCTCGATGGCAGTGGCGCATCTGAACGGGGCCAAGGATCACGACGACGTGCTGGCGGGCAACCTGTGCCGCTGCACCGGCTATGCCCCGATCATCCGGGCGGCAAAGGCGGCAGAAGCCGCAGCCGTGCCCGACTGGATGAGGACCGCTCCGGCCATTATCCGTCCGAAAATATCCTCTGGGGGTCCGGGGGATGGAAAATCCCCCGGCGCTTTCCGTCCCGCGTCGGCGGACGATCTGGCGAGCTGGTTCATCGCCAAC
The DNA here is from genome assembly GCA_031361245.1 of Rhodobacterales bacterium. Lineage (GTDB taxonomy): Bacteria > Pseudomonadota > Alphaproteobacteria > Rhodobacterales > Rhodobacteraceae > Stagnihabitans. The sequence continues at coordinate 3,935 of JANMCI010000527.1, read as the reverse complement.
CCCGATGCCACACTGGTCGCAGGCGCCACAGATGTCGGCCTGTGGGTCACCAAGCAGATGCGCGACCTAAAGCCGATCGCTTTCCTGAACGGCATCAAAGAGTTGCAGGGCATCTCCCGTGAGGGCGACCGCTTGCGGATCGGGGCGGGGGTCACGATCACGGACCTCATGGCGGCGGTCCGGCCGCTGCATCCGTCCTTCGCCGAACTGCTGCGCCGCTATGCCTCGGTGCAGGTTCGCAACGCGGCCACGATAGGTGGCAATATCGCCAACGGCTCGCCCATCGGGGACGGCCCACCGGCGCTGATTGCGCTCGGGGCGACGCTGCATCTGCGCAAGGGTGCCCTGCGCCGCGAGATGCCGCTGGAGGCGTTCTTCCTCGACTACCGCAAGCAGGACCGTCAGCCGGGCGAGTTTGTCGAGGCGGTGACGCTGCCCGCATCGGCCCCGGCCCTGCGGTGCTACAAGATCTCCAAACGCTTCGATCAGGACATCTCGGCGGTTTGCGGCTGTTTCAATGTCACGGTTGAGGCGGGCCGCGTCGCTGCGGCCCGGATCGCGTTCGGCGGCATGGCGGGCATTCCCAAACGCGCGGCAGCGGTCGAGGCGGCTCTGGTCGGCCAGCCGTGGACCCTCGCTCAAATCGGTGCCGCAACTGCGGAATTCGCCAGGGACTTCCAGCCGTTGACCGACATGCGCGCCTCGGCAGGCTACCGCCTGACCGTCGCGCAGAACCTGCTGACGCGCTATTTCCACGATCTTGCCGGACGTCCCGTCGACGTGCTGGAGGTGCAGCCATGACCATGGGAAAACCCCTGCCGCATGACAGCGCCCCGCTCTATGTCACGGGCGAGGCGCGCTATGTCGATGATGTGCCGCTGCCCGAGGGTGCGTTGCATCTGGCTTTTGGCCTCTCGACGGTCGCCCATGGCCAGATCACCGCGATCGACCTCAGCGCCGTGCGCGCGGCACCCGGTGTTGTGGCGGTGTGGTCGGCCGCGGATTTCCCCGACATGCCGGATTGCGCTCCGGTGGCAAATGACGAGCCGCTGCTGGCCGTCGGCCGCGTCCACTATGCCGGCCAGCAGGTGTTTCTGGTCGCCGCCGACAGCCACCTCGCCGCCCGCAGCGCCGCCCGCCTTGGCCGCGTCAGCTATCGCGAACTGCCGGCACTCTTGACCGTGGACGAGGCCCTCGCCGCCAACAGCCGTTTCGAACAGGGCCCGATCCTGTGGACCAAGGGCGACCCTGCCCGCGCCATTGCCGCTGCGTCGCATGTGCTGGAGGGAGAGATGGAGGTCGGCGGTCAGGAGCATTTCTATCTGGAGGGCCAGGTCGCCGCCGCCATCCCGCAAGAGGATGGCATGCAGATCCTGTCCTCGACCCAGCACCCGACCGAAATTCAGCACAAGGTGGCCCATGCCCTGCACCTGCCCATGGCGGCGGTGCGGGTCGAGATGCGCCGGATGGGCGGCGGGTTTGGTGGCAAGGAAAGTCAGGGCAATGCCCTTGCCGTGGCCTGTGCCCTTGCGGCGCGGGCGACCGGGCGGCCGTGCAAGATGCGCTATGACCGCGATGACGATATGATCATCACCGGCAAACGCCATGATCTGAAGATCCGCTACAAGGTCGGGTTCGATGCTCAGGGCCGCATCCTCGGGCTCGACTTTGTCCACCTCGTGCGCTGCGGCTGGTCGCAGGATCTCAGCCTTGCCGTGGCCGACCGCGCCATGTTGCACGCCGACAACTGCTATCACCTGCCCGACATCAGGATCGAAAGCCACCGGCTGAAAACCAACACCCAATCGGCCACCGCCTATCGCGGCTTTGGCGGACCGCAGGGGATCGTCGGGATCGAGCGGGTGATGGACCACATCGCCAATGTGGTGAAGCGCGACCCGGTCGAGGTGCGCCGCGCCAACTACTACCGCGGCATGGCGCCTGGTGGTCCGGGTACCGGCAAGCGGATCGGCGGGCCCTATTCTCCCCACCCCTAGCAATTCGCTGCGCAAACCACGCCCTTTCACATGGAGGTCGAGGATTTTATCGCCGATGTGATGACCGACGATCTGGTCAAGCGGTCAGATTATGCCACGCGGCGGGCCGCGATTGCCGAATGGAACCGCGGCAGCCCGATCCTCAAACGCGGAATAGCGCTGGTGCCGATCAAATTCGGCATTTCCTTCACCCTTACCTTTCTCAATCAGGCCGGGGCGCTCGTGCATGTCTATCAGGACGGCTCGGTCCATCTGAACCACGGCGGCACCGAGATGGGGCAAGGGCTGAACCAGAAGGTGGCGCAGGTCGCAGCCTCGGTCTTTGGCGTCGATACGTCGGTGGTCAAGATCACGGCGACAGACACCGGCAAGGTGCCCAACACCTCGGCCACCGCCGCCTCGTCGGGGTCCGACCTGAACGGGATGGCGGCGCAAGCTGCCTGCGAGGTCATCCGCGACCGGATGGCGCAGTTCATCGCCGACAAGCATCAGGTCAAACCGGACAAGGTGCGTTTTGACGGTGGCATGGTTCGCGTGGGCGGCGAGGCGTATGGCTTTGCCCAAGTGGCGCTTTGGGCCTATCAGGCGCGGATCAGCCTGTCCTCGACCGGGTTTTATGCCACACCCAAGATCTCTTGGGACCGGGTGCGCGGCACCGGGCGGCCTTTCCTTTACTTTGCCTATGGCGTGGCGGTGACCGAGGTTGTGATCGACACATTGACCGGCGAAAACCGGATCCTGCGCACCGATATCCTGCATGACACCGGCAACAGCCTCAATCCGGCCATCGACATCGGCCAGATCGAAGGGGCCTTTGTGCAGGGTGCCGGCTGGCTGACGACGGAAGAGCTGGTGTGGGACGCAAAGGGGCGGCTGACCACCCACGCGCCCTCGACCTACAAGATCCCGGCCTGTTCGGACCGTCCGCGCGTCTTCAACGTGGATCTGTGGACCCAAGCCAACCGCGAGGACACGGTGGGCAAGTCCAAGGCGGTGGGCGAGCCGCCGTTCAACCTTGGCATTTCGGCGTTTCTGGCGCTGTCGGATGCGGTCGCGTCCTGTGGGGATGGGTCGGTCTATCCCGCGCTGGATGCGCCGGCGACGGCGGAACGGGTTCTGGCCGCCGTTGCGAGGATGGGCCAGCCGGCCCAGCGCCGCGATGTTTGACCGCGATGCCCTGCAGACAGCGCTTTTGGCCCATGGCCGGGTTGCCCGCGTCGTGGTGGCGTCGGTCGAAGGCTCGGCCCCGCGCGAGGTGGGGGCGGCCATGCTGGTCTGGGACGGCGGGCAATCGGGCACCATCGGTGGCGGGGCGCTGGAATGGCAGGCCGTGCTGCGCGCCCGCGCCTTGCTGGCCCAGAGTGATGGCGCCCGGATCGACCGCGAGGCGCTTGGCCCCTCGCTTGGCCAATGCTGCGGCGGTGCGGTGACGCTGGTCAGCGAAGTCTACAGCGCCGTGCCCGGTGGCGAAGTCGTCGCGCGGGCGCTGGACGGCAGCCCCATGCCCCTCGCCGTCCGCCGGAGTCTGGCGGCGGCGCGGGGGCAAGGGGTGATGCCTGCGCCCCAGTTGCTGCACGGCTGGATGGTCGAGCCCGTGCTCACCCCCCGGCGACAGGTCTGGATCTGGGGGGCGGGGCATGTCGGACGGGCAATCGTGTCGGTGCTGGCCCCGCTGCCCGATCTGGCCCTGACCTGGATCGACATCGCACCTGAGCGATTCCCGCAGGCGCCCGGTGTGCGCCTGCTGCCGGTGCCTGACCCGGCGGACGCGGTCCCGCTTGCTCCGCCAGAGGCCGAGCATCTGATCGTGACCTTCAGCCATGCGCTGGATCTGGAGCTGTGTCACCGCCTCTTGAATCACGGGTTTTCCCGCTGCGGGCTGATCGGATCGGCGACCAAACGGGCGCGGTTCCGCACGCGCCTGCGCACCCTTGGCCA
>JANMCI010000496.1:0-5781 GCA_031361245.1 Rhodobacterales bacterium | reverse complement strand
ATCAACACCTTTGATCTGAAGAAGTCGGTCGACATCATCACTGGCTTTTATGACCGGGTGCTGGCGGATGGGGCGATCCCGCTGACGCTGGGTGGCGACCACACGCTGACCTGGCCCATTCTGCGCGCCATCAAGAAGAAGCATGGGCCGGTCGCCCTGATCCATGTCGACGCCCATGCCGACATCAACGACACGATGTTTGGCGAGAAGGTGGCCCATGGCTGCCCGTTCCGCCGGGCATGGGAGGACGGCTGTCTGATAAACGACAAGGTGTTCCAGATCGGGTTGCGCGGCACGGGCTATGCGCCCGAGGATTTCAATTGGGGCCGCGACAAGGGCTGGACCGTGGTACAGGCCGAGGAATGCTGGCACCGCTCGCTGGTGCCGCTGATGGAAAAGGTCCGCGCCGTGATCGGGGACGCGCCGTGCTACCTGACCTATGATATCGACAGCCTGGACCCGGCCTTTGCGCCCGGCACCGGGACGGTCGAGCCGGGGGGGCTGACCATCTGGCAGGGGTTGGAGATTGTGCGGGGCTGCGCCGGGCTCAATCTGGTGGGCGGCGATCTGGTCGAGGTCTCGCCGCCCTATGATCCCAGCGGCAACACGGCGCTGATCGGGGCCAATCTGCTGTATGAAATGCTGTGTGTTCTGCCCGGAGTGCCACAGAAACCGCTGCTGTCCAGATATGGACAGTTCTAAAAATATTGCAATATCAGAAGGTTATGCGCTGCCGTTAACCAGCTGGAAAGGTTCGCGGCCCTGAGCCAGCCCTCAAAGAAAAGCCCCGACCGGATGGTCGGGGCTTTGTCGTTTTGGCACAGGGGCGGCGCTGTTATTCTGCGGCCATGCCGGGGCGGGTCTGGCGTCCGTCGTCGTCCAGAATGTCGCGATGTTCATCGCTGAGCGCCCCCATGCGTTCGCGCAGATCGGATTGATCGGCGGCCAAGAGGGCGATGCGTTCGGCGAGGGTCTGGGCGTCGGGAGCGGCCTCTTCCTCTTCCTTCTTGCCGATCAGACGGCTGAAGACCTTGCCCAGAAGCCAGCTGATGTCGTCCATGATCAGATAGAAGGACGGCACGACGACCAGAGACAGCACGGTTGACACGATGATGCCGCCGATCACGGCCGTCGCCATGGGCGCACGGAACGAGCCGCCTTCGCCCACGCCAAGCGCCGAGGGCAACATGCCGGCGGACATCGCGATGGAAGTCATCACGATGGGCCGCGCCCGCTTGTGACCGGCCTCGACCACGGCGGCGAGGCGTTCAAAGCCACGCGCCCGCATCTCGATCGCAAAGTCGATCAGCAGGATGGCGTTCTTGGACACGATCCCCATCAGCATCAGCATACCGATCAGCACCGGCATCGACAGCGGCGAATTGGTCAGGATCAGCGCCGCTGCCACCCCGCCGATGGCCAGCGGCAGCGACAGAAGGATGGTGAAGGGTTGCAGCACCGACCGGAACAGCAGGATCAGCACCGACAGCACCAGCATCAGGCCCAAGAGCATCGCCTTGCCGAAGGAGGCCATCATCTCGGTCTGGATCTCGGCGTCGCCCGACTCCTGCAGCACGGCAGAGCCCGGCAGTTTCACGGTGGCGGCGATTTCCTTGAAGCGGTCGGTCGCCGTGCCCAGCGCCACGCCGGGCGGCAGGTTTGCCCCGATGATCGCCAGACGCTGGCGGTTCAGACGCTTGACCGAGGACGGGCCTTCGCCAAGGCGCACGTCGGCCACGGCGGACAGAGGCACCGTGGCCCCGGTGTTGGTGGTCAATTTCAGCGAGGAGATGCGGTTGATGTTCTCGCGGCTGGCATCATCAAGGCGAACGCGGATCGGGATCAGCCGGTTGTCGATCGACACCTTGGCCAGCGAGCCGTCATAGTCGCCGACGGTTGCGATACGGACCACGGTGGCGATCTGTTGAGTGGTGATGCCAAGGCGGGCGGCCTCATCCTCACGCGGGATGATCTGGACCTCGGGGCGGGGCAGGGCCCCTTCGGAGGTCACGTCGGCAAGCGTCGGCTCGCCGCGCAAGGCGTCGGTCAGCAGTTTCACGGCACCGTTCAGATCCTCTTCGGTATCGGCCAGAACCGAGAAGCTGATTTCGCGGCTGCCCCGTTCGTCCAGTTTCAGGGCGCGGATGTCGGGCACGGTCGCGATGCGCTTGAAGATCTCGGCCTGAATCTCGTTTTGCGGCACCGGGCGGCCTTCGTCGGGCACTTCGGGTATGAACGTGCCGATGAGGGGCAGGCGGCGGGCAAGTTGGCTGAGTTTCAGGATCAGGCGGTGGTCAAGCTTTTGAAGGTTGACCGTGACAGACGCGCGGCGCACGTCTTGGTCGCCGGTCGGCGAGGCGCCGCCAAGGGTGAAGATGTTCTCGATATAGGGAATGTCCTTGATCTTTTCGACGATCAGCTTGGTCGTGCGGTCGGTATCCTCCAGCGTCGAGCCGGGGGGAAGTTCAACCGAAATAGTGACACGGCTGCTGTCATCCGTCGGGATGAACGAGCCGGGGACGCCCATCAGGGCCACGACGGACAGCGCCACCGCCGCCACGGCGGCGACAAAGGTCAGGTAATAGCGGCCGAACGGCACCCGGCCGATATGCCAGCTGCCCGTGCTGGCCTTGATGAAGGCGAGGTAGCCACGGGTAAATATGCCGTCCTTGTGCTCAAGTTCCGTGCCGGCATCGGAGGCTTTCATCAGGTAAGCGGCCATCATGGGGGTGATGAGGCGCGCCACCAGCAGAGAGAACATCACGGCCACGGCAACCGTGATGCCGAACTGACGGAAATACTGGCCGGGGATGCCGGGCATGAAGCTGACGGGCACGAAGACCGCGATGATGGTGGCCGAGGTCGCGATGACGGCGAGGCCGATTTCGTCGGCGGCCTCGATTGCCGCCTTGAACGGGGTTTTGCCCATGCGCATGTGCCGGGCTATGTTCTCGACCTCGACGATGGCATCATCGACAAGGATGCCGGTGGCCAGCGTCAGGGACAGGAAGGACACGAGGTTCAGCGAGAAGCCGAGCATGTCCATCACCCAGAAGGTCGGGATGGCCGAGAGCGGCAGCGCGATGGCGGAAATCAGCGTGGCGCGCCAGTTCTTGAGGAACACCATGACCACGATGACGGCGAGGAGCGCGCCTTCCAGCAGGGTGTGGATGGCGGCCTCGTAGTTGCCATAGGTGAAAAAGACCGTGTCATCGACCTTCTTGATCGTCACCTCGGGATGGGCGGCCTTGATCTCGTCCAGCGTGGCATTTACGGTTTCGGCGACCGAAACCTCGGACGAGCCCTTGGCGCGGAACACCGAGAAGGTCACGACCTGCTCATCATTCAGACGCGAGAAGCTGCGCAGTTCCTCGTAGGTGTCGATGACGCGGCCCAGATCGGACAGCACGACATGGCGGCCCGAGGGCAGGGCGATGGGGGTGGCCGCGAGGCGGTCCACGGTGGCGGCGTCGCCGATGGTGCGGATCGCCTGTTCGCCCGAGCCGAAATCGGCGCGGCCACCGCCAAGATTGGTGTTGGTCTGACCCAGTTGTGCCGAAACGGCCTGCGCGGTGATGCCGAGGCTGTCGAGCTTGACCGGGTCCAGCTCGATCCGGATCTCGCGGTCAGCGCCGCCGTAACGGTCCACCCGGCCAACACCGGGGCGGCCCTGCAGCTCGCTTTGCACGACGTTGTCAACGAAGTAGGAGATCTCTTCAAAGGTCAGCGACGGGGCCGTGACCGCGAAGGTCATGATCGCCTGACCCTCGATGTCGAGCTTGGTCACATTGGGGGTGTCGACATCGGCGGGCAGATCGGCCTTGACGGCGTCAATGGCGTCCTTGACGTCCTGCAGCGCCTTCGCGGCGGTCACGTCCATGCGAAACTCGACCATCGACACCGAGACGCCGCCGGTCACGTTGGACTGGACGTTCTTGACCCCGTTGATGCCGGTCACGGCGTCTTCGATCTTCTTGGTGACCTGGGTTTCCATCTCGGCCGGGGCCGCACCGGGCTGGCTGACCGAAACGAGGATGAAGGGCACGTCGATATTCGGAAAGCGGGTGATCGGCAGGGCGTTGAAGCTTTGCCAGCCGACGACGAGGAGGATGACGAAGGCCAGAAGGGGCGCTACGGGATTGCGGATGGACCAGGCTGAAAAATTCATGGGTGCTCTCCGCTCAATTCGTTTCGGGGGATGAGACCGGATTGATCCGGTCGCCGTCAGCCACAAAAGCTCCGGCCTTGGCGACGATCAGGTCGCCCTTGCCGACACCAGACAAAATTTCGACCCAACCGTCATCGCGGATTCCGGTCTTGACCTCGACGCGCGAGACAAGACCGTCCTTGACCAGCATGACGGTGGTGGCATCGCCGGACGAGCCGACGGCGGTAACGGGCACGGCGAGCGTCTCGCGGGCCGTGATCAGGATGTCGGCTTCGGCGAACATGCCGGAGCGGACATTGGGGTTGGCGGCGATCCAGATGCGGGCACGGCCAAGACGGGAGGCGGTGTCGATGGTCGGCTCTACCAGACGCACGCGGCCTTCGACGGATGCGGCACCCGACGCCAGCGAGAGCGTCGCCGTCTGGTCGGCGGCAACGCGGGCAAGATCGCTTTCAGCGACATCGGCCCGCAGTTCCAGAGTGCCGTCGCGCATGATCACAAACAGGGGCTGACCCGCGGCCGAAGCAATGGCGCCCAATTGGGCATTGCGGGCCGAGATGACGCCGGCCACCGGTGCCACGACATTGGTGCGGGCAAGTTGCAGATCGATATTGGCCATCTGGGCCGCCATCAGCTCTTTCTGGGCATCGGCGGAGGCGAGAGCCTGGGTTGCGACATCAACCCGCGATGCCGCAGAGGTGGCCGCAGCCTGGGCCTGATCATTGGCCGCCAGCGAGACACGTCCTTCGGCAAAGAGCGCCGCCGAGCGGATGGCAATCTTTTGCGCCTCGGCCGCGTTGGATTTGGCATCGGCCAGTTGGGCCGCGGCCTGCGCTATCGAGGCTTTGACCGACGCTTCATTGGCCAGCAGCTGGCTTTTCTGCAGGCTGAGCGTCGCCTTGGACAGGGTGGCCAGAACCTGACCTTCGGTGACGGTGTCGCCAACGTCGGCATGCAGCGCCTCGATCGGCTGACCTTCGATCAGGGGCGGGACGAACACCTGCTCGACCGGGCCGATCAGGCCCGAGGCCAGAACGTGATCCTCAAGCCGGCGCGTTGTCACTTCGGTGACGGTGATCGAGGGCAATTCGCTGGCGGCGGCGGCGTTGGCGGACTCGGCGTTCTGCGCCAAGGCGGGGCCGAAAAGGGCGGTCAGGGCAATAAGGGCAGCAGCGGGCAGGGCAAAGCGCATCGGTCAAGCTTTCCGGGAAGAATTGGCGACGTCATCCAGCGTCTGATCTATGGTACGGATGATCATGGATTTCAGTTCACTCTGGTCAACATTCTGGGCGCAATTCAGGCAGGCTGCCGACTTGAAAAGGACCATGATGAACGCGGCGGAGGTCGAAAACCGCGCCACTGCCTCATCATGCGGCAAACCGGTTTCGGCGACAAAGACCGAGACAAGGCAATCGGTGACCGTGCTTTCCATCGCCTGCGCCGCAACACAGATATCGGGGGTCCGGCGCGCGGCCGCCTCTATCTCTGTCCACAGGTCGGCGTCATTGCCTTGCATATGGGCGTCGATGCGGTGGCGCAGAACGTGGCGCAGGGTTTCCATGGGATGGTCCGAGCCGATGATCGCCTGAAAGTCGCGCTGGATATCGGCGAGG
>JANMCI010000464.1:0-2384 GCA_031361245.1 Rhodobacterales bacterium | reverse complement strand
CGATGAAGGGCGGGTTTTCGACCCCCAGCACAGCGCGGGCGCCAACAGCGGCCATGGCACGGCCCAACTCGTAAGCCTCATCAGCGACGATCCCGGCCACGTTGCCACCTTTGACCATGTCAAGCGCGATGGGTTCCGACAGGTCCAGCGTCACGATCTTGGTTGTGGTGTTGCCATTGGCGCGGAGCGCTGCCAGCACGCCTTCGGCCGGGCCCGCCCAAGTGACGTAGATGCCGCCAAGATCAGGGTTTTGCAGCAGCATCGCATTGGCGATTTCTTCGGCGCGGGCTGGGTCACTGATCCCGGCTTCGGCGACGATCTTCATGTCGGGGTAGTCGTTTTGGATCGTGGTTTTGAAGGCGTTGTCACGTTGGTTGGTGACGTAGTAAGCGGCGTCGTGGAAAATCCAGCCGACCGTGCCCTTGCCACCCATCGAGGTCGCCAGAACATCCGCCGCCTGCTTGCCCATCTGGAACAGGTCATCTGTCACGATGGCGCCATAGTCGGCAGGGTGCTTGTAGTCGGCGGGCAGGTTCGACAGGAACACCAACTTTACGCCCGCTTTGCTGGCCTTCCTGAAGGCCGCAGCTGAAGCCACCGGATCCAAAGGCAGCGACAGAATGATATCAGGGTCCAGTGCCAGCGTGGTTTCGACATCGGCCAACTGCCTGGCGCTGTCGAACCCGGCAGAGGTGGTGGCGACAACTTCGATCCCCAGACGGGTGAACTCATCGGTAGCACCCGCCGTCACCGCGTTCACGAAGTCGGCCTGATCGTGCCACAGAAGGGCAGCCTTCAGGCCCTTGCCCTGAAGTTCAGCCGCTTGCGCGTCGTCCAAGGTGATTTCGGACGAGGGCGTAGCCGCCTCACCCGATGGCCCCACAGTTTGCGCGCTGGCGGGAAGTGCCAGCAGCGCCAGCACCGAAAGCGATGCCAGAAGTTTCCGTGTCGCAAGTGTCATGGTCATTCTCCCTGATGTTGGCCCGATCATTCGGGCAGGATTCCGCAAGTGGTGGCGATGAAAGCCGCGAAGGCCAGGATGCCGTCGTGGTAGTCCTTCAGCGGCACCCGCTCGAAGTTGGTGTGGCAGATCGAGATGTCGCCGGGCGCGCAGTAAACTGCCGGGATGCCGATCGTCTGTGTGAGGAAGGGCATTTCCGACCAGAACGGTGCGCCTTCGATGCCGCCGCGATCCGGGCGGACAGATGCAATACAGGTCGACAAGGTCCTGACCAGGTCATGATCAACCGCAATCCCGGCAGGCGATCCGCCCCGTGGATGGTCACGCCCGGCTGGAAAGACGATCTCGATGCCGATATCCGCCGGGGTCGCCGCGCGGATCACCGCTTCGATTTCGGCGGTCGCGCGATCAAGGCTGTCACCGGGCAGAAGCTTGCCGATCAGAGAGAAACGGCATTCGCCAGGCACGGCGATCAGGCCTCCTGCCTCGAACCCTGTAACCACTGTGAACGCCCGACCAAGTAGCGGATGCTCGTTGGCTGTTGAAAGCTGGTCGGAATGATCCCAGATTGCCTGCAAAACTCTGTGCGCGGCCCGCAATGCGTCCCGGCCAAGATCGGGGCGGCCAAAGTATGCCGATTGTCCGGTCAGCTTCACGTCGGCGATGTAAAACCCAATCTGCACGGGCAGCACCTGCAATCGCGTAGGCTCGACATAGACAGCAAGATCAGGGCGGGGACGTTTGCCAGAGGTGACGGCATCGGCCCAGTGAAGCACTCCCGCGCTGATGCCCGTGCCAGTCTCGCCGCTCTCTTCGTCACCGACGAACGCATAAGAAACGCTGCCCGCGAGACGGATGCCCGACCGGTCAATCAAGTCCAATGCAGCCAGAGTAGTGCATATGCCTGCTTTGAGATCGGCAGCACCGCGCCCCCAAAGTTCGCCATCGATAATCGCAGCGCCAAACGGGTCTTGCTGGGCGTGACCAGCCCAATGATCACTCCAGTCGCGAGGGTGGACCACATCGGTATGCCCAATGAATAGTAGGTCCGGACCTGTTCCTGCGCCGGGCCGCCGCCCGGTTATGTTTGGGCGGCCCGCCATGAATTCCTCGACACGTGGTGAAAGGCCAAGGCGGTCCATCTCGGGCCGCAGCATCGCAACCATGTTGGCCTCGTCACCGGTGACCGAGGCCGCTCGCACGGCGCGTGCCAGCAGATCGGTCGCTGCGGCAGTATCCAAATGGGGGCGCAGTCGGGCGATCAAGGCGTTGTGGCCGGTCATTCTGCTGCCCTCGGGATCAGGCCGGGCTTAGGCGTGGGCAACGTAACGACAGCACCCGGGGCGGACTGAGCAAAGAGCACCGTATGCAGTTCCGTCAGGCCGATGGCCACGGCACCGCTGAGGGCGGCGTGGTTTCCAAG
>JANMCI010000438.1:0-4266 GCA_031361245.1 Rhodobacterales bacterium | reverse complement strand
CACCAGCACAGTGCGCCGGATGGTGCCAAAGTCATTCGGGTCGGGGTATTCAATCGGGATCGGCTCGATCCGCGCAATTTTGGTCATCGTCTCCCCCCGGACTTCGGCTATTCTTTTGACAGCAGCGCCCAACCACGATAATTGGTCAGGCCAATTAACTACGTTCTAGAGCACAGGGTCAATCAAAATGTTCAACCTCGCCGCCGTTCCCGTTCCGGACCTCACTGGCCGCACCGTTCTGGTGACTGGCGCGGGCAAGGGTATCGGGGCCGAACTTGTTCGAATCCTTCACGAAAAGGGGGCGACCACCTATGCCGGTGTCTATCCCGTGGACAGCGCCGAGCCGCTGCCTTCCGGGGTCACCCAACTGACCCTCGACGTGACCTCGCAGGCCGATGTTGATTCGGCCATCGCCCGTATCATAGCCGAAACCGGCCGTCTTGACGTGCTGGTCAACAATGCCGGCGTGATCAATCCCATCGGTCCGCTGGCCAAGATTGCGACCGACGACCTCGCCCCCGCCTTTGCCGTCAACGTCATGGGGGTGCACCGGATGACCGTGGCCGCGCTGCCGCTGCTCCGGGCGTCCAGGGGCACGATCCTGAACGCCGGAACCGGTGCTGCGACCACGGCGATGGAGGGTTGGACCGCCTATTGCAGCACCAAGGCCGCGATGCAGATGCTGACCCGGATGATGGCGCTGGAACTGGGGAAAGAAGGTCTGCGGATCTATTTCCTCGGCATCCCCCCGACAGACACCGCGATGCAGGCCAAGATCCGCGCCTCGGGCCTGAACCCGATCAGCCAGATCCCGCAAGCGAAACTGGTGCCGACCCGCGTGCCGGCCTCGTGCATGGCGCTTCTGTGCGGCCCGTCGCCCGAGATGACCGAGGTGCTGCTCGATTGCCGGCAAGAGGTGTTCACCAAACTGATGGACCTGCCGGCCTGAAGCCGCATCGCCGGAAGGAAGATTTTTCGCCGAAAAATCTTCGCCCTGCCCCACCGCCTGCGCAATGCTTTCATTCTGGTTAATGAGAACAGCTATCCTGTTGTGAACACACGATAAAACACGATGTCGTCACAAGCGACATCTGCCGTCATCCCATCAGAATCTGAATCTTCACATCCCCAGGCCGCGCCTCTGCCGCCCGCTCGAACGCGGCGATCGAGTCCTCGAAGCCATAGATCGCGGTGACCAGCGGCTTCAGATCGACCTTGCCCGAGGCCATCAGACCCACCGCCCGATCATAGACATTGGCATAGCGGAACACCGTCTCGACCCGTGCCTCCTTGGCCTGCAGCCGGACGATGTCAAAGGGCACCGGTTCGACCGGCATGCCGACCATGACCACCGCGCCGCCGGGCCGGATCAGGTTGGGCAGGTCCAGAATGGCGCCCGCGGCCCCGCTGCACTCGAAGGCGACATCCGCGCCCCAACCGCCCGTCATCTCCATGATCCGGTCGGCGGCAGGCTGCTGACGCAGATTGACCGTTTCGATCCCCGGATAGCACGCGATGATGTCCAGCTTGGGCTGGGCCACGTCGCTGACCAGAACCCGCGCGCAGCCCCCGGCCAGCGCCGCCAGCGCCACCATCATCCCGATCGGCCCGGCCCCGGTCACGACCCCCACATTCCCCGGCTGGATGCGCGCCCTGAGCGCCGCCTGCATCCCAACCGCGAACGGCTCCACCATCGCCCCCTCGGCAAAGCTGACCTGATCGGGCAGCTTGAAGCAATAGCTGGCGGGGTGGATCACCTCGGGTGCAAGGCAGCCATGATCCGGCGGCGTCGCCCAAAAGGTCACAGCGGGATCGACGTTGTAAATCCCCAGTTTGGAGGCGCGCGAGTGTGGGTCCGGTATCCCCGGCTCCATGCAGACCCGGTCGCCGACCTTCAGACCCCGCACCCCGGACCCGACCTCGGTCACGGTCCCCGCCGCCTCATGCCCCAGCACCATCGGCGCCTTGACGACAAAGGGCCCGATCTTGCCGTGGGTATAGTAATGTACATCCGACCCGCAGACCCCGACCGTGTGGGTCTTGATCCGCACATCCTGCGGCCCGCAATCGGTGGGCATGGCAATCTCGCGCAACGCCAGCTTGCCCATCTCCTCCAGCACCAATGCCCGCATCTCTGCTTCCCCGTCAGGTGTCCAGATGCTCGACACTCAGGGCATTGGCCTGAATGAATTCCCGGCGCGGCTCGACCACGTCTCCCATCAGCTTGGTGAAGATGTCGTCAGCCTCGGCCAGATCATCGGCCTTGACCTGCAACAAGGTGCGCGCTTCCGGGTCCAGCGTGGTTTCCCACAGCTGCTCGGGGTTCATCTCGCCCAACCCCTTGTAGCGCTGCAGCGACAGCCCCTTCTCTCCTTCGGCCAGAATGGTCTTCAACAGGTCAATCGGCCCATGCACGATCTGTTCGCGGTCCTTGCGCACGATCCGCGCCGGGTCACGGTAAACATCCCGCGTCTGGGTCGAGATCGTCGATAACCGCCGCGCTTCGCCCGACCGCAAGACGGCACCATCCAGCGTGCGCAGCTCTTCAACCCCGCGCAGGATGCGGCTCAACCGGATGCCATGATCCTGCGTGATCCGCCCCGACCAGCCCTTTTCATACTCTTCCGCGATCAGGTTCAGCCGCTTGGACACCGTATCGGCCACGTTCTGCAGATCGCTGTCCGCACGGCCCGGATCAAACGCCCCGGCAAGCGCCGCCTGTTCCAAAATCCCGCGGGGATAATGCGTCGGGAAGGCATCGAGTATCCGTCGGAACTGACGCGCCCCCTCGATCACCCGGGCAAGATCGGCCCCGGCAATCTCTTCGCCCGATTGCATCCGCAGGACCGCGCCATCGACCCCCATTTCGATCAGGTAATCTTCCAGCGCCGCCTGATCCTTGAGGTAAACCTCCGACTTGCCGCGCGCCACTTTGTAAAGCGGCGGTTGGGCGATGTAGAGATACCCCCCCTCGATCAACTCCGGCATCTGCCGGAAGAAGAACGTCAACAGCAGCGTGCGGATATGCGCGCCGTCCACATCGGCGTCGGTCATGATGACAACCTTGTGGTAGCGCAGCTTCTTGATGTCGAACTCGTCCCGCCCGATCCCGGTGCCAAGCGCCGTGATCAGCGTCCCGATCTCCTGACTGGCCAGCATCCGGTCAAAGCGTGCCCGCTCGACGTTCAGGATCTTGCCCCTGAGCGGCAGCACCGCCTGATTGGACCGGCTGCGCCCCTGCTTGGCCGACCCGCCCGCCGAATCCCCCTCGACGAGGAAGATCTCGGCCTTGGAGGCGTCCTTTTCCTGACAATCCGCCAGTTTGCCGGGCAGGTTCGACACATCCAGCGCGGTCTTGCGCCGGGTCAGATCGCGCGCTTTCCGCGCCGCCTCGCGGGCCAGTGCCGCCTCGATGATCTTGCCGACGATCACACGCGCCGGGCCGGGATTCTCCTCAAACCACTCTGACAGCTTTTCGTTGACGAGGTTTTCGACGGCGGGACGCACTTCGGACGACACCAGCTTGTCCTTGGTCTGGCTTGAGAACTTCGGGTCCGGCACCTTGACCGACAGCACGCAGGTCAACCCCTCGCGCGCATCATCGCCCGTGAAATCAACCTTCTCCTTTTTCGCAATCCCCGAGGTCAGCGAATAGTTGTTGATCGTGCGGGTCAGCGCCCCGCGAAAGCCCGCCAGATGCGTGCCCCCATCGCGTTGCGGGATGTTGTTGGTAAAGGGCAGGACGTTCTCGTGATAGCTGTCGTTCCACCACATCGCCACTTCGACACTGATGCCGTTCTTTTCACCCAGAATGTAGATCGGCTCGGCCAGTGCCGAGGTCTTCGACCGGTCAAGGTATTTGACGAACTCCCGCACGCCGCCGTCATAGAACAACTCGGATTTCAGCGGCTCGGCCGGACGCTCGTCTTCAATGATGATCCTGACACCCGAGTTCAGGAACGCAAGCTCGCGCAGCCGGTGCTCCAGCGTCTTGAACTGATAGTCGAGGTTGGAAAAGGTGCCCGTCGGCGTGTTGATCTTGGCCGAGGCCAGAAAGCGCACCTCGGTCCCCTTCATGCCCGGCGCCGGACCGACCGGATGGACATGCACCACGCAATCGCCGTTTTCAAACCGCGCGCGATATTCCGTGTCATTGCGCCAGACGGTCAGCTCCAGCCATTCCGACAGCGCGTTGACGACCGAAACGCCGACACCGTGCAACCCGCCAGAGACCTTGTAGGCATTGCCGCTGTCGTCGGTGTTGTT
>JANMCI010000403.1:0-6067 GCA_031361245.1 Rhodobacterales bacterium | reverse complement strand
CGGCCACCGGAACACCACCTTCGGCCTGCCGCAGGATCGCGATGATCTGCGCCTCAGTGTATCTGCTTGTCTTCATTCAGAATCTCCTCGTTCATCTTGCCGAGAAAATTCTACTCATGCAGCCCCTTACTGTCGGGGGGGATTACCGATCCACGTGTATTCGCAAGGAAAGTCTCCAACTTAACGCGCTATCCAACTGATTTGGGGCGGCGAAATACGGACCGGAATCACGGGCCCGCTGACGCTGCCCCCAACTTTTATCTGGCGTTAGCAAGACTCCGGGTTTGAGTTTTGACCGTTTTGGCGGGTTGATCAACGGGGGCTGGCGAGGAGTTAATCGAATTGCGCAGCGTCAGGCCCCGTCGCGGGGTGAAGGATTGTGCGTAGGCGGCGGGCGTTTGCCACCCTGTCAAGGTCGGCGGATTTCAAACTGAGACAGTACCGCCTTTTCGGCTGTCTTGCCGATGCCTAGCATGTTGGCGCCCAATTTGGCAATCTTGGCAATCCCTTTGCCAAGCGGAACGATGCCGACAATCTCAAGTGCATCCCGCCAGTCGGTTTCGTCATCGGTCAGGACATCAGCGTCGACGACCAGCCTATTGAACCCGGTCTTTGCCCCTGACATGACATTGTTGACCAACTGGTTCCCAACGGCAGCAGCATTTGTTTGCGCATCTTGCTGCCTTCCCCACGTTCCCGAAAATAGGTATTGGAAGAACGGGGAAATTTACTGCCCAAGGCACGAAAAGCCAGTACCCCGTTCCGCAAGCATGCCCGCTGGGATCCCTCCCATTCACCGAGTCCCCGCCCGCATAGGCGTAGCGGTTCGTCCCCACGCCCGGCTCGGTGACCTCCCACCAGTCGGGCTGGGTTACCGGTCACTATTCAGCCAGTTGCGAATCTTTACCAAAACCGCAAAAAGCGTGACCGCGGCGCCTGTCTGCGGTTGCGACGCGCAGATCAGGAGATGACGTCCGTTGCCTTGAGATAGAAAGTCTCGCCGGGGAAGAATTTCGCCAAACGGATATCAGCCGAGCGGGCATGGCCCTCCATCCCCTCCAGCCGCGAGATCCGCGCTGTTGCCTCGGCAAGTGGTTTGGCGGCTTCCCGGGTCGCGCGCTGCCATGTAACTGTTTTCATGAACTTGTGCACAGACAGCCCGCCGGTATAGCGCGCGGCACCCGATGTCGGCAGCACATGGTTCGGCCCCGAGGTCTTGTCGCCAAAGGCCACGGTCGTCTCTTCGCCCAGGAACAGCGAGCCGTAGGAGATCAGGCGATGAAGCCACCAATCCAGGTCCTTGGCCTGCACATGCAGGTGTTCGGGCGCATAATGGTCGGCGACTTGGGCCATTTCTTCTGGGCCGTCGCACAGGATGACCTCGGCCATATTGTCCCATGCCGCGCGGGCACTGTCGCGGTTCAGAGGCGGCAGGGTCTCGATCAGGTCTGGCACCAGAGTCATGACATCCCGGGCAAGTGCCCGATCCGAGGTCACCAGCCACACGGGCGAGTTGTAACCGTGTTCGGCCTGGCCCACGAGATCGTTGGCGACCAATTCCGCATCGGCGCTGGCGTCGGCTATGACCATGCTGTCGGTTGGTCCGGCGAACATGTCGATGCCGACCTGGCCAAAGAGCATACGTTTGGCTTCGGCCACATATTGGTTGCCTGGTCCAACGAGGATATCAGCCTTGGGCAGGCCGAAAAGGCCGCTGGCCATGGCGGCGACACCTTGGACGCCGCCCAGGTTCAGGATCACATCGGCGCCGCAAAGATCCATGGCAAACAGGATCGCTGGCGGGATGCCAATTCCTGGACGCGGCGGGGAACAGGCTGCAATATGCGTCACGCCCGCCACTTTGGCGGTCGTGATCGTCATGATGGCGCTTGCGACATGGCTATAACGCCCGCCCGGCACATAGCACCCGGTCGCCGAGACCGGGATCTGCTTTTGCCCGGCCATCAATCCGGGCAAGATTTCGATCGCACAGTCCGTCAATGTGGCGCGTTGCGCCTCGGCAAAGCGGCGGACATTCGCATGGGCAAACCGGATGTCGTCCTTGACCGTGTCGGGGACGAGGTCGATCGCGGCCCTGAGGTCCGTCTTGGAAACGACGATGTCGCCGGTCCAATGATCGAGCCTTCGGGAATAGTCGAGCACAGATTCTTCGCCGCCCACTGCGATGCTGGCCAACATGACCGACACTAGATCCCGAACACCGTGGTGATCCGTCTCGGCGGTCTGCTCGGCCTTTTTCAAGTAAATCATTCTATTGTCTTTCCGGTTACATCTTGCCCTTCCAAGGCACGAGGCGGCGTTCGAGGAAGCGCATCAACAGATCGAAGGCAAAGGCGATGATGGCGATCACGAAGATCCCCATGATGACAACAGGTGTTTGCAGGAACTGGCTTGCCGACAGAACCATGTAGCCAAGGCCTTTGGTGGCCGCGACCATTTCGGCTGCGACCAAAGTGGTCCAGCCAAAGCCGATCCCGACGCGCATCGCGGTCAGGATTTCGGGCATGGCCGAAGGCAGGATCACATGGCGCATGACCTGCCAGCGCGTGGCGCCAAAGGAATAGGCGGCATGGATCTGCTCGATGGCCGCTGATTTCACCCCCGACCGCGCCCCAAGGACAACTGGCGCAAAGACCGACAGGAAGATCAGAAGAACCTTTGACGTTTCGCCGATGCCGAACCAGATGATCATCAGCGGCAGATATGCCAGGGGCGGGATCGGGCGATAAAACTCGATTGGCGGGTCAAAGATGCCGCGGACGAAAGGGCTCATCCCCATGGCGAGGCCCAGGGGCAGGCCGATTACGCAGGCCAGAAGAAAGGCGCCGAAGACCCGGAAGGTCGAGATCAGCACATGATCAAGGAAGGACGTGTTGGTGAATCCGTTCTGCCAGATCGACACGAATTTGGCCACCACACTGACCGGCGAGGGGACGAAAAGCGGCTTGACCAGCCCCAGTGCCGTCACCAGCCACCAGACAAAGAGCAAGACTGCAACGGACGAGACCGAAAGCCAAAATGTGTTGCCCTGGCCCGGTACGCCATAAATCTCGCCCGGACGCGTGGGACGGGCGCGCGCCAGACGCGCCAGAAAGCCAGGGGCTTTGGAAGGGGACCTTTTTGTCATGCCACGGCCTCCTCGTCAGCGAAGATGATCGTCAGCACTTTCTCGCGCAGCGCGATGAATTCGGGTGCGGCCTTGACCTGCCGTGCGGGTGTGCCTGCATTGAACTGGCGCGAGAAGGGCAAGTCGAAAAGATGGGTGATGCGGCCTGGACGGGGCGACATGACGATCAGCTTGGTGCCCATGAACAGCGCCTCTTCAACGCTATGGGTGATGAAGAAGACAGATTTCTGCGTCTCTGCCCAAATCTTCAGGATCAGTTCCTGCGCCTTTTCCCGCGTCAGAGCGTCAAGCGCGCCCAAGGGTTCGTCCATCAACAGAACCCTTGGGTCGCAGGTCAGGGCCCGGGCGATGCCGACACGTTGCTGCATGCCGCCTGACAGCTTGTAGACAGGAGAATTCTGGAAGCCGTCGAGCCCGAGAAGGCGGATGAAATCATTTGCGGTCTGGTAACGGTCCCGCTTGGGAATGCCTTGAATCTGCAGGCCAAAGGCCACATTGTCGATCACATTTAGCCAGGGCAGCAGGGCATGTTTCTGAAACACCACGGCACGGTCCGCCCCCGGCCCTGAAACGGCGTGACCATCCAGCGTCAATGTGCCCGAGGTCGGAGACAGAAAGCCTGCAATCAGATTCAAAAGCGTGGACTTGCCGCAGCCAGAGGCACCCAGTGCCACAACGAACTCACCATCCAGGATGTCGAGGTTGATATCGCTCAGCGCCGCGACCGGGGCGCGGCCATCGGCAGCCGGATAGACAACCGACACTTTTTCGACATTCAGACTCAAATTCCCTTCCTCCTGCGTCTTGGGTCCTCTGCCCGGGCCCAAAGGTCCGGGCAGAGGGTCTTGGAGTTACATGCCTGCCGAGGCGGCGTAGGTCGGGTTCACGAAGGCCGCATAGTCGTCAATCGTGGCGTCGATCCTCCCTGCGGATTTCAGGAACTCGGCCGTGACCTTGATCTTGGGGGCCGCACTTCCCAGCCAGGCGTCGGTGGCCTGCGTGGCCATCGGCAGGAAGGTGAAGCCTTCGAGGATGCCCGGCACCTGGGCCGGATCGGCACCGGTTGCAGCCGCCAACGCCTTGACTTCGGCGCTGTCGGCGGTCCAGGCGGCCGGGTTGGCCAGATACATGCCGTTGACCTTGTCGACGGCTTTCAGGAAGGCCACGATCTTGTCGGCATTGGCCTCGCCGAACGCCTTGTTGACGACCCAGCCGTCATAGGTGGGGAAACCCCATTCGGCCGTCTGATCCGCGCCGATGATCAGGGTGCCGGACTTCAGGATCTCGGACTGCACCGGCTGCCAGATCCAGGCCGCGTCGATGGAGCCCTGTCCCCAGGCGGCGGCGATGTCGTCGGGCTTCATGCCGACGATGTTGACATCAGCCTCGGCCAAACCCTCGTGCTGCAAGGCGCCCATCAGTGAGTAATGCGCGGTCGAGCCGATCGGAACGCCTACGGTCTTGCCCTTGAGGTCAGCGACACTGGCGATACCGGACCCTTCGCGGGCAATCAGCGATTCCGCTTTGCCGATCACGTCGGAATAGGCGATCAACTGGATGTCGAGCCCGGTGCTGGCCCCGATGGCCACGGGCGATGAGCCAAGCTCGGACAGCACCACGTCACCCGAGGCCATGGCCGCAATCACGTCGGTTCCGGCATCGAACTTGCGCCATTCGATTTCCCAGCCGGTTGCGGCGGCCAATTCGTCCGAGGTGGATAAAAGCTGCATGGGCGTGGGGTTGCCGAAATGGCCGATGATGACCTTTTCGGCAAGGGCTTGGCCCGCCAGCAGGGCCGAAGCGGCAACACCCAGAAGGATGTTTTTCAGTTTGAATGTCATGGTCTTCTCCTCTGTTGACTTGATCTTGGGTGATTCATCCGGCTTTTCGCGCCGGTTTCTCAGTCCTTCCGCCCCGCGAAAGGGCGAAATCCTTGATGGCCGCGACCAGCACGTCCAGCGTATCGAAGGCGGTCACGCCTTTGGCCGTGGCATTCGGTATCAGCGAAAACTCGGTGCAGGCAATCATCTGCACCTGTGCGTTCTGGCCAAGCAGCTCTTCCGAAGCTGCCTGAAGCACACTCTCGGCCTCAGGTCCGGGCCCCAATGCCTTGATCTGCCGGATTGCGGCCAGCATCGCCGCCTCGTCGCTAGGGAAGATCGGCTGCACCCCGTATTTGGCAAAGCGCGCATCGAACAACCCGATCTTGCGCACGGCGGGTGAGGCGAGAATCCCAACCTTGCCGTCAAATCCCGCCAGCCCGGCCGCCTTGATGACCGACATATCGACCATGTCAAGAAAGGGCACCTTCACCGCAGACCTGATGGCGCCGGCATAGTGATGGGCCGTGTTGCAGGGCATGGCGAGGGCTTCGGCCCCGGCGCCGACCAGTCCCTTGGCCATCGCGGCAAGGACCGGGCCGGGGTCGTCCCCCGTGCCCTCGATCAGGTGGCGGATGCGCGAGGGGACCTGTGAGTTCTGGTCAACGATCAGGGGGATATGGTCAGCATCGTCAGAAGCCTCGACAGAGGCCAGCACCTTCTGCATTAGAAGGATGGTCGCCTGCGGCCCCATTCCGCCCAGAATGCCGACCCGTCGCATCATCCCTGCAAGCCCCCCGTCGCGGCATCCACGCCCCGCAGGCCATGCGAAGCGATCACGCCGCATTCGTCAAGGCTTAAGGTCACCCCTTTGCGCGTGTCGAGCGGCTTGACCAGACCTGAATCCGCCATGAGCATGCTCGGGGCCGCGCCGTGAGGCCCTCTTCGAATGGACCAGGCCAAACCGATCAGCACCCCGGCGGTTGGCCAGGGTTGAGGGAAATCCCACGATGGCGGACCAAGTCTCATGGTGTCAGACCGTCAAAGCCTTCTGTTGTTCAGCAAAGATCGCATCATAGCCGAAAAGCCCGGCAGCCCC